>JAZODZ010000537.1:0-5192 GCA_045597285.1 Myxococcota bacterium | reverse complement strand
ACTCAGGGCCGAAGCCCCTTTCACGCTCGACTTGCATGTGTTAGGCCTGCCGCCAGCGTTCGTTCTGAGCCAGGATCAAACTCTCCAGTTTGATCTCTTATATACAAGACGTGCTTTCGCACGTCTGTGTCTTTCTTTTTTGTTTTGATGCGCTTGCATCATCGAGGTATCTGCTCGGCAGACCCTCTTATATTAGGCTCGCACTTCTGCTTCTTTTCTCTCTCATCTTCGGTTTTCATCTTGTCGATGAGTTCTTTTTCAGAACCCGTCGAACGAGGCGGCCTTATACACGTGTCGGTTATTGTGTGCAAGTTTTTTTTTCAAAAAAAATAAGAATAAGTTACTCGCTCACACTCTATTCCTCTTCCTCATGCACACGAATGCGCGGATCAAGCTCAATCGCAGGACTCCGCGTTGCCAAAATCGCCTGCCAATCCGCCTGCTCAGCAAGATATTTCGATAACTGCCACCGCAAATCCACACAATCCAACGTCATGTCCCAGAAATGAATCGACCCGTCCGCAAACATCGCGAGTTCCATATCCTTCAACGGAAACTTCTTTTTTACAAACGCATCGACATCTGCCCCGTCCACCGTCATACAGCACGAATATGAAGCCTTTAATGCCGCATCCAGTGTCGATTGCGGCGGTAACATCGCCGTCAGATAAAGCTGCCCATGCCCCCAGTCGATTGAAAAATCCGTCTCTTCCAGATTATCTCTGAAAATTTCAGGCATTTTTTCAAAACAAAACTGAATATCATCCACGACATTCCGGCCTTCCCACAAAAATGCGTGCCCCGTCTCATCCAGACTCACAAGTCCCCGCTCAGACCGAATAATGCGTATCACGCGAGATTCATGAACAAACCGTGTCGTCCACGATCCATCCCCCGATATAAACCGAACCTCACGGTTCTGCATTCCGCCGCCACAAGTTAGAAACTCATCTTCCCCCGCCTGGCAGTCATCCAAAAGAGTCTGTTCTGTATTCGACAAAACGATATCTTTGCCAACCGCACCTATCGACCGTACATCAAATGACTCACCGGGACACTGCCGCATCTTTTCCCGAACCTTGTCAAAATCGATCACGCAAAGCCTGCAAATATCTGACAAAATCGGTATCTGCGGTTCTAATGTTATAAAGAACGTACCGTCCGACAAAGGCCCGCAGATCCTGTGAATATTGCCGGAAAACTCCAGCTCGGCATGATCAAGCATCTGATCATCCGATGGAATATTTGACAGATCGACGATATGAAGTTTCGTATCCCCCCTCGAAAAGACTAAAAATGAATCTATCGCGATCCAATCGACAAAACCATTGTTTGAACTTACCGATACCGTCGGCTTCGGATTCTCCGAAAGCGCACTCAATATCCGAAACTCCCCCCCGTCCGGCGACGCAAGAACAACATTCTCACCATTTCTGAGACACACTTTATCACCAACTTGCAATGGACGAATCCAATCCCGCAATACAAACAGTGCCGGATGGCTCCCACGAAGGCAATCCAATGTCAGGCCGCGTCCCATCCAATCCGTTTTGATGCCAATGACGCGTTCCAGCGCAATCCTGCCAGCCTGTTTGCCATAATACCGGGCAATTAAGTCAATCATATAACAGGCCTCGTGAATATTGTTTTTCTGTATCATCTGACGAGCCACATTCTCCCAAACGGGAAGTTGTGGCAAATGTCTCAGATGCTGCATCGAGGTGATTTGCATCGACGCATCGCGTCTTAATGCCTTCCTGGAGAAAATCACGTCGTTCTCCTTTCAAAAAAAAGCGCCGAATCACTCCAGCGCCTGTGTTTAATATATCAATTTTTCCACTTCGATCACGATGTCAGCAACCTTCCAACCCTTCCAGTGCCTTCATATTCATATCGACAACCTGGACCGACTGCGACTGCTTCGTATCGAGATCGATCGCCGTGACCGACAGAATACCGCTGACGTCGATGCGAAGAGACACTTCAATCTTCGGTTCCATACGACGCGCCGGCCGTATCCCCGAAAGTGCGAATGTCGCAAGACGCGTGTTCTCATCCACATGCGTCCCCTCACCCTGGAATATCGAGATAATGACCGTATCCTGATTGTCGCGGCTCGTCGTAAACACGCGCGTCGCACGGTGCGGAACCTTCGTATTCTTGTGAATAAACGGCAGACAGATGCCGCCCGCGACTTCAATGCTCAACGTCAAAGGAATGACGTCGAGAAGCAAAACCATGTCGCTTTCGGCATCGAGCGCCATCGCCTGAATGGCCGCGCCAATCCCGACCGCCTCATCCGGATTGATCGCCGTATTCGGTTTCTTTTCAAACCATTCCTCGACCATCTCACGGATTAACGGCATCCGCGTCATACCGCCTACCATGACGACTTCATCGATATCCTCAAGCTTGATTCCGCCGCCTTCAAAAACATTGCGGCAGATGCGGAGTGACCTTTCCACCAGAGGCCGACAAAGCTCCTCGAGCAACTCCCTCGTCACAACCTCGCTGATCCCAAGTTCCGGGTTGATATCCGGTACAATCGCCGGAAGCTCAATCGTCGTCGATTCCATCGTCGAAAGCTGCATCTTGGCAAATTCGGCCGCATCAATGACACGCTGCTTCGCAAGCGTATGCCGCGAAAGATCGACTTTTGTCCGCTTCTTGAAACGATCATAAATCCAGTCAGCAATGGCCTGGTTGAAATCGTTGCCACCGAGGAACGTGTCACCGCCCGTCGCCAAAACGTTGTAAATTCCTTCGCCAATCTCGAGTACGGAAATATCGAACGTACCACCACCGAAATCGTATACGGCAATCGTTTTCGCCTCGTCGGTGCCATACCCATAAGCAAGTGCCGCTGCCGTCGGCTCGTTGATGAGTCGCGTCACCTCAAGCCCCGCTATTTCTGCCGCACGCTTCGTTTCCTGTCGCTGGAGGTTGTCAAAGTGCGCCGGAACGCTAATCACCGCCTGATCAACCGGCTGCTTCAACGCATTCTCCGCCAGAGCCTTGACCTTCTTCAATATCGCCGCGCTCACTTCCGTCGGCGTCAGACAATGATCCTCGAGCAATATCCCGGTCGTCCCATCCTCTATGCGCGTCACGGGATAACTCAAAAACGGCATCAAATGCTGAACATTGATCGATTCAAACTGCTGACCAAGAAGACGCTTCGCCGAATGAACCGTCCTTTCCGGCTGTACTGCCATCTGCGCCTTCGCCATGTGCCCAACATAAAACTGCCCCTTGCGGTTCAACGACATGACCGAAGGCAACGTGGAACGCCCCTTTTCATCGAGTATAACCTGTGGACGACCATTCGTAACGACAGCCGCACATGTATTGGATGTTCCCAAATCAATTCCTATAACAGGCATACTTTACTCCGTGTCATACGGCAAAACTTTGCCGTGAATATTGCTGATGACTTACTTCTTAAAAAGGTTGCTCAGGAAACCGCCCTTCTTCGGCATCGGAATACTTGGCTCGCCATCATCGGCCGAGTTACGCTTCCTCGGCGTCGCCTTGCGCGTATTCACATCCGTCAGGACGACGTTCTTCGACTTAATATCCGCTCGCTTCAACAATGCATCCAAAGAAGCCTTGTTATCCTCACTGTTCTTGCGCAATATCGGTTTGGGTGCCGCCGGTTTCACGCTGTCTTTTTCCAACGCATCGGCAGACGTCTGGCTTATCAGCTCATCCAACGACACAGGATTCGTCGCCGAAACGCTCGGTCTGTTCAAAAGAGGATTCGACACGCGCTTCACCTCAGCTTGTTCCAGCTTCGGGAGGGGCGAGATGCCTGATCCCGAATTGTTCGAAGCAACCGGCAAAGGAGCCGCGTGGTTCACCGGCGATGAAACCGGAGACGACGCATGGATCACGGGCGATGACGACGTTGTTGCCGCATGAATGACGGGCGATGACGATGCTTCCGGGCTCTTCTCCGGCTGCGAAAGCATACTCTCCGGAATAACCGGATTATCCGTGCTTTCCATCGCAAATATCTCATTCTGAAGTGCCGCAAACAAATCCGCCGACGACTCCTCCTCAATCGGAAATCCCGTCAGCGTCGTCGAGCGAGCCTTCTCGGACTCGGCAGACTTCGATAAGGCGGGCTTTTGCGTCTGGGACTCAATCGCCTTCAACTCTTCATCCGCCGTATCCACAACAGATTTGTCCTCGCGTTTTATCGCAAAATACTGCTCCGTTTCCTTTGGAAGCGTTTCCTTCCACTCGTCCTTCCGTTCTTCTTTTGCCGACTCGGATGGTTTCGCCTCTGTTGCCACATCTGACGCTTTCGCCGCAGTCCCGCTCAGGCTGTTCAAAGCCTGCTCGAATTCATCCACATTGATTTCACCGCGCTCATCCGCACTCGCCACATCCCGGTTCTCGCCAATTTCAAACGAAAGCGACTGCGACTCGATCGGTTCGGAAATATCAAACTGCCCGGAAAATATGCCGTTGACCGCATCGCTCCGCCTCTCATTCGGTGCCTTTTCAATGCTCGAAAATAACGAATCAAGACCCGAATCGAGATCCAAATCGCCTAAAAAATCACCGACCGCACTTCCCTGAACGATATGCTGGCTGAACGTCCCGCTCGTTTCCGGCTTTTCCGCTTTGGAAAGAATCGCGTCCACAACTTCCTTAAACGCAGGGTTCACGCGCTTGAGCGCTATCAACATCCCAGGCTTCGTTCCGTCCAAAATATCACGGACAATACCTTCACCCGTATAGCTCTGAGATCCATCCGCCAGCTTGAATTCAAACTGAACTGTCGACCCCACTTCACGTGTCTGACGCGTATGAATAATCAAACCACGTTTCGAAATATGCGGCGACATCCCGCGAATCATCTCATCCTGAGTCTTGTATTTGAGCGTTGCCCTGATTACTGCTACTTGTGTTGCCACTTTCCACCTCGTTGAAAAAACATCCCTATTAAAAACTTTATACTTTTTTAGCATTCCGCGCAATGTTTTGACATTATTTCAGTCACTGCATTTCTCAACGAGCATACTCGCCCATATATTCTCCCTGACTTTTCCCGATTTCCTACTGTTCACTGCCTATGGTTTCGGCTATCGCCTGTCGGCGATACGCCTCACATGCGGGGCTATTGCATACGCCCCGCATCGCGTGGCTATTTCGCTCGGCCCCAAGTCGGATCGTAGCCATGT
>JAZODZ010000536.1:0-9042 GCA_045597285.1 Myxococcota bacterium | reverse complement strand
TGCTCGCCGATGGCGCGGAATGCGACAAAGACGAAGCCTGCCAGAGTGGAAGTTGCAAAGCCGAATCGGATGCCGATGATGCGAAGAAGATTTGTGTAGCGAAATCCGACGAAGGTGAACCGCAGGAGGAACCGGCTGAATAGTTTTCCCTACCCTCCCTCCAGAGGGCTTTCCGGTGAAGGAAACGTCAGTTTCCTTCACCGCTTTTGAATTGATGCTGAGGATGAAAGATTTTGGCATGATTGAATTTGACACGATTTAGGTGTGTGAGAAAAAAGTAAGCAATATCAATGAGTTGTGTGAAATTGAAATGGTTATCTCGGTATCGTGTGAGTGCCATTGAGAAATAAAAGATGTTGGGAGTTTGACGTAGCCAAATTTCGTATGTATATGTAGGTGTATTGCCGACATCGTTCGGCGCAAGTAACGCGGCATCATGCCGCATGGCAAAGCCTGGGATGCTTGAAATCCCATTCAAATAAACTGGAGAGAACAATGAAGAAATTTGCGTTGATGTTTGCTGCTCTTAGCCTTTGTGCCTGTACGTTCACGGCTTGTGGCGATGATGGTGACGATTCCCCGAGCAAGGCCAAGAAAGGCGAATCGTGTGAAAAGGTCGAATGCGATACCGGCCTGAAATGCAATGACAGCAAAGTTTGCGAGGAAGATGCCGCTGGCGCTAAGGCCAAGAAAGGCGAAGCCTGCGAAAAAGCCGATGATTGCGATACCAATCTGTTCTGTGGCTCGGACAAAAAATGTGCGGAACCTCTGAAAGCTGGTGAAACATGCGATGAAAATTCGCTGTGCGAACTCGGACTTCAGTGTGATGCTACCTCGAAGAAATGCGAGAAAGCCAAACTCGGTGATTCCTGTGAAGTGGCTGACTGTGACGATAATCTCGTTTGCGATGACTCGACCAAGAAATGCATCGAAAAACCGAAAGCCAAGGCCGGTGAACACTGCGACAAAACAGAAGATTGCGAAGAAAACCTGACCTGTGAAGAACACGAAGGCAACAAGACCTGTACGAAAGCTGCGAGCGAAGGCGAGTGTTTCTCGAATTCTGACTGTAAAGATCCTGCCAAACCGGTTTGCGGTGAAGGTTACAAGTGTGTTGAGGCTTCCTCGGATCTCTGCGACGGCAAATGCACCGACGGTGAATGTGTTCTCGGTGTCTGCGTGACGGACGCGATGAAAGCTCTGAAAGATGGTGATGATTATCCTGCCGGTGCAGCTGACAGTTTCTGCAATGGCAACAATTTAGTCTATAAAGGCAGTGACAAAAAGGCGCATCTTGCTGATTGTTCAGCGGATGGCTATACGGGTTGCGTAGTTTTCAGCGATGATCACAATGTCGTTCAGGCGGATTGCAATGGCCAGACCGCAGCTCTGGATGCATGTAAAGCAGCTCCGCAGGCAAGCCAGGAACTCGATTTATGGCGTATCGACACGTGCTTGACGTCGACTTCTCTTTATGAAGTATTTTGCACGAAAGATTTAAGTGGCAATGACATTGCCGTTCCTACTTATGCCGGTAAAAACGATAAAGAAGCTGAAGATTGCGGCACTTGCTCCATCGAAACTGATGGACCTGTCTGCTCCAAATAATCACGATAAAAAAGTGTAAAAGAGATTAAGCCCGCCCGTTTGTGGCGGGCTTTTTTTGTGGCATGACGTCAGAGGAGCGGCGGCGTATTGAACGGGATCGAGGGAAGCGCGGCTGAAACGCGGAAAGTGTTGGGGCAAGCGAATATGCGGTTGAATGAATGACCGTGAAATAGTCCGCCGCGAAGGGCGGCGTATCGACGCAAGGCGATAGCCGCCCCCAAACCAAACGGCGTGGCGTATGCAATAGCCACGCGATGGGCGGCGTATGCAATAGCCGCATGCCCATAAAGTCCCATGCAAAGTGCTTGCGAATCAAGCCTGTAACGATGTAGATAAGGGAATCGGCCTTTTGTTTTTAATCTGGATATAAAGGAGAAAGCCTGTGAAGACTCTGAGACTGACAACGATAGCAATGATAGCGATTCTGATGGCGACGGCCGGATGCGACATGATGACACGGAGGTCGAGTGATCGTCCGCAGAACACGGCGGATGAACCGGATGTGAAGTCGCCCGAAGGATTTTTGGTCGATGACACAGGCACGACGCGGCTTCTGCCGCCATCGGATGTTCAGCAGCATGAGGGGCGCGAGATTTCGACGACCGAGAAATCGAACATGGGCGCGACGTCGATGCTTCCGGGCAAGAACTGGATTTACATGTCGAAGACGAAGGGCGGCTCGTTTCTCGTGGCGGCCGCGAGCCATGCGGGAACGACGGGCGGCGACATGATTCGGCGGATTGATCTCGGCGGCACGATTAAGGAATTCGATTACGACGATGAAACGAAGGGGGCGCAGGGTGCGTATATTTACGTGCCTGATGAAATGCGCAACGCCGTTCCGTCCAAACTCATCGATGCGGACGGGATGTACACCGGCGTGGTTTGCGGGTTCGTGCCGGGGCCGAACAAGACGATTATCGCGCTTTCGGGAAGCACGGAAGGCGGTGTCGGTTTCGTGATCAATCCTTATGAGACGGCATCGGCATTTACACCGCTGCAGGCCATCCGGATGCCATACGCCGCGAATCCCTGCCAGGCGGTCTATTCGGAGCAGAACAAGAAGCTGTACATCATCGACGTGACGAGGACGGAATCGCAGACGGGGCAGACTGGTATTTTCGTGGCCGACATCTATAACGACGGCAAGGGCATGGTTGCGTCGTATTATGCGGTCGACATGAAGACGCGCATCAATTCGCACTCGATTCCGAATTTCATGGGCATTCAGATGTATGACGATTATCTGTATCTGCTTTCGGGGAACGGGCGCTTTGATTCCGAATGGGACGAGGTCGTGTATTCGGTGCCTCTGAACTCGGCCGGCGAGCCGATTTTTGCGGAATACAAGTACACGCGCATGAACAAT
The DNA here is from genome assembly GCA_045597285.1 of Myxococcota bacterium. Taxonomy (GTDB): domain Bacteria; phylum Myxococcota_A; class Bradymonadia; order UBA4248; family UBA4248; genus UBA4248. Next base: position 6,065 of record JAZODZ010000536.1, on the reverse strand, counting down.
CCGATCGTGAGGGCGGACGGGTGTGCGCTCGACTCATGGAACATCGGGGCGATTTCGATCGTGGAACAGAACGGGAAACCGATCGTGCTCGTATCGGCGACGGACAAGGTTTTGGCGTTTGAAATCAACGAGGACAGGACGCTGAAGAAGATCGACATGAACGAGAAGAAACCGGGGACGCAGGGAATCGATTTCATCGACAACGGCCTCGGCGGGATGCAGTTCGAGTATTCGCCGGACGGGAAGACGCTGTATCTCTTGTCGCACTGCCGGTCGAACAAGAACAAGATAAAGATTACGAGCACGAGCGAGGAGTTTGTGCATAACATCACGTCATTCAGGGCAGCGGATTTGAAACAGACGGATCCAATCGACATCGGGTACAGGGAATTCCTGACCACGTTGAAAGACGCGGCTTATCGGCCCCGATTTACGGGCGTGATGCGCGATTTTGCGATTGGGCCGAAACACATCGGCGTGATTGGCGGCGCGGCGTCGAACATTTCGGGGCTCGATGCCGGCGCGGATGTGGCCATCGTGGACATCGGCAAGAAGACAAACATCGTCTTCAACAAGCCGAAAGACATGCGACGCGCACACGAGGAGAAATACGGGTTCAAGCTCGCGGCGGGCGATCCGGCATTTGAACGCCAGGAACAGAACAGCCACGCGATTATCTGGATTCCGTAAGGGTCGTGCGGCTATCGACTCGCGTCGATACGCCGCACATGGCTGCGCCTATTGCATACGGCGCAGCTGCTTTTGGTGTAAGCAAAAAGCCTACAAAAACTTGACATTGCATGAGAGTGCGCGTAAAAGACGCGGCGTTTATTTGCGGCATAAAAAATGCGGCAAATGTCAATAAATAACAGGTGACTGAATACTGACAAATTATTTGGAGGAAAAATGGCAGTAAGTCTTAGACTTCAGAGACATGGAGCAACACATCGTCCTTTCTATAAACTGGTTGCAGCCGACAGCCGCAGCGTCCGCGACGGCCGTTGCCTCGAAATGCTCGGAACGTATGATTCCGTCAGCAACCCTCACAAAATCAATTTCAATCTGGAAAGAGTCGATTATTGGCTTTCCCAGGGTGCGACAGCCAGCGATACCGTGAAATCGCTTGTTGAAAAAGCACGCAAGTAATATCGAAAGCGCGGATCGAGCAGCGACATCGGGAGGCACGAAATGCAGGAATTATTGGCATGTATCGAATGCGCAGCGAAGGGGCTGGTCGATAACCCGGACGCGGTGAACGTCAGTGTTTCGGAAGACGGCTCGGATAAGGTGATATATCTGAGCGTTGCGGAAGACGATTTGGGCAAGGTGATAGGAAAGAGCGGGCGCACGATCGATGCGTTGCGCGCGATATTGAGCGCGGCGGCAAGCCGGATTCATGTCAACTGTCGCCTGGAAATCGTGGAAAACGGGTAGGAACACTGCCGCACCATTGGAAATTCCGATGGTGTTTTTTTGTGGTCACTGGATGAACGAAAAGTCAGAACAAATACGCGTAGGCGTCATAGGCCGGGCCCACGGTGTGCAGGGTGAAGTGCGTGTCTGTACAGAAAACGACAGCCTTCTCAAGGTAAAGAAAGTATATCTGGGCGAGGATCGTGTGGCATACGAGGTAAAACGGGCGAGCCGTGGTGGCCGGTTTATCACGCTGGAATTGGAAGGCGTGTCGGATCGCGATCGTGCCGGAGAGCTGACTGGACAGGAAATCTGGATAGATCGGAGCGGGCTGAAGCCCCTTCGCGGCGCGTTCTATGTATGTGAACTCGTGGGTTCCTCGATTGTGGACGAGACGGGACATGTATGGGGCGTCGTGAATGCCGTGATGCCAAGCGGCGCGCACGATCTGCTTCGCTATGTGAGGCCGGATGGCGGCACGGGGCTCGTTCCCTTCGTCAAAGCCCATGTCGGCAAGATCGATCGCGAAGCAAAGACCATAACGGTTGAGTCATCGTGGATGGCGGAGCTTGATGCGATATATGGGGAATAGAGATGGGGCATTTATGCTTTGTATCTCTGTTTCCGGAGTATTTTGAGACGGCAATGCGCAACTCGATTATAGGCCGTGCGGTCACGGCCGGGCATATCGAGTGGCGCTTTGTTCAGATTCGCGATTTCAGTACGGACAAACATCATCGCGTCGATGACAGTCCTTACGGTGGCGGCGCCGGCCTCGTCATGAAACCGGAACCCATCGTGAGCGCCATCGAGTACGCGAGAAGTTTGTATGACGAAAGTCATGTCGTTCTGATGAGTCCCCAGGGGCAACGATTTGAGCAGGGAATTGCCAGGCGTCTGAGCAAGCACGAAAATCTGATTCTCGTCTGCGGCCATTACGAGGGCGTGGACGAACGAGTTCGTGGTTACGTGGATGAAGAAGTCTCAATAGGTGATTTTGTTCTGACCGGCGGAGAGCTTGCGGCGCTCGTCGTGAGTGATGCGGTCTGCCGGTTATGGCCGGGAGTACTCGGAAATGACGATTCCAGCGTGGAAGAGAGTTTTTCCGAGGGCTGGTTAGAGTATCCGCAATATACGCGACCAGCGGAGTTTCGGGGCGAACGCGTCCCGGACGTTTTGCTTGGGGGCGACCACGGAGCCGTCGATCGATGGCGCCGCTGCGAATCGATTCGGCGTACACAGAGCCGCCGGCCCGATTTGTACGAGGCGTTAAGTCCCTCTCTGACCGACAAGGAAAGAAAGTGGCTCGAACGCGATCCGTGAGAATTGGCCACCCGCCGGAGTATGAAGAATTTCAGCCGGCGCTTTTAGGGGGACGGTTTTTTGAACCGTTGAGAAACAAATTTCAAAAACTATTTGACAAAAGTCTGCGATGAGTGTTTAAGGCGCTCCCGCGGCAATTTTGCTTTTTTAGGAGATTACAATGACTTGCCCGATTATTTCAGCAATTGAGAAAAAACAGATGCGCACGGATCTTCCCGATTTCCGTCCCGGCGATACCGTTCGCGTTCACGTGAATATTAAAGAAGGTGACAAAGAACGTATTCAGGTTTACGAAGGCGTCGTGATTCGTCGCAGCGGTGGCGGTATCCGTGAATCCTTTACCGTTCGCAAGATTTCCTACGGCGTCGGCGTCGAGAGAACGTTCCCCGTTCACAGCCCGAAAATCGCTAAGATCGAAGTCATGGTCCTCGGCAATGTCCGTCGTGCCAAGCTGTACTTCCTCCGCGAACTGCGCGGCAAAGCTGCCCGCATCAAGAGCGTTCGTACCCGCAAGGCTTTCGGTGCCCTCGTTTCCTCCACGGATGCCGAATAATTCGGTTGCCTGCTAAAGGTTTTAAAGCGTCTGAAGCAATTCAGGCGCTTTTTTTTTGACCTCACCCGCCGCTATCGCGGCACCCTCTCCCATTGGGAGAGGGAAATGGGTTCGCTTGCGCTCACCCGTTACACTCCATAAGAATTGCTCACTATTTAGTATTTCCATCCTTATGGATTGGACTAAACCCTGAAATTCAGAACCTGTCATCGATTGACGAACTATTGCCTATTGCCTATTGCCTCGTCTCGATAGAACCACGTAATTCAAAAACACCACTAAGAGCTGAACAGTCCCCCCCTAACATCCGAGAGTGAAAACTTGTACAATTTCGGGCAATATGTTATGTTGAAAGACGGGTTACCTGCTGTGTGCGCCGCACCATTCATGCTTAAACCCCTTGATACGTTAATAAGGGACTTGTCCCTGGGAGGATGACGAGCGCGCCTGCGAGTCCAGGATACTTGTGCCTCCCATTACGAGGCCCACCTGGTTTTTCAGGGTGTTTAACGTAAAGGTGCAAACGGCATGGCGGGGCCTTTTTTTTTGATAATTTCCCGTCTCTTATGAGTTAGAGGTAATGAGATGGCTCTTAATACCATTGGCAATTCAGGCAATGATGCATTGACCGCCGCTGTTCTGTCGATCCTTGAACAGGGCAACAATTCAGATGCTACTATAATGTCCGTGTCGCGGCGAATTGCGCCCTCCACCAAACGCATGGAAGGCTTGCGGCAGCGTTCCAGTGAAAGCGATTCCGCCCCCGCAGATGTCTATTATTCCGAAAGCGCGGGCGATAACGAGATTCATTGCAGAAGCTGCGGCGCGGTTTGCCCGCGGACAAATAAATACTGTGGATTCTGTGCGGCCTATCTGGGCAATTATTCGTCGAAACAGCAGTTCTCAGAAATCGACATCCAGCCGATTAACCTCGACATCTGCCTCATCGCAATTAACGAGGATAGCACGGACGGCGTCCGCATTCCGCTGAAATTCAACGAAACGGTTCTGGGTCGGTCCGTCGATTCGCGCTTTCCATCGGACGCCTTCCTGTCTCCGCGCCACTGCCGTCTGCTCGTCGAGAATCGCACACTTTATATCGAAGACCTCAACAGCCTCAACGGGACGTTCATCCGCGTCCGTGGCGAGGTTCCTCTTCAGCCCGGCGATTCCTTCCTGGCAGGACGCCAGCTCCTGCGGTTTGAACGCTTTGAACAGGTCGTGTCGAACAAAGCCCGTTCCGTCGATGGCACGCGATACATGGGGTCGCCCGCATCCGGCGGCGATTTCAAGCTCGTCCAGATTGGCATCGGCAATATCACGCTGAACGTCTACTGCCTTTCCGAAAACGGCGCGGTTTTCGGCCGCGAAACAGGCGATATCGTCTTTAACCGCGATCGCTTCATGAGCGGCCGCCATGGCCAGATTTATCCTCATGATGACGGCACGTATTATCTCCTCGACCTCAATTCGTCGAACGGCACATGGCTTAAAATCAATGGAAAGACGAAGCTGAACAACGGCGATCTGATATTCCTCGGCCAGCAGCTTTTCCGCGTCGAATCCCCTGATATTGTTTGATATTTTTTCGGAGCGACGACATGGAACTTGAGCCCAAAACGCCGGAGGCAGGCCAGACAGCGGAACCTGTCGATGAATCCAGCAAGCCGTCTGAATCCGTTGCGGATTCAGAAACGGCGCAGGATGGCACTGCCGAAACGAAGTCTGATTCAGGTGCCAACAACCCGAAACCTGAAATCATCAAAGACCCGGCTGCCGAAAAGAAGCTTCGCAAGGAAGCTCGCAAGGCACTTGCAGAAGCCAAAAAACTGTTCAAACGTGCCGGCAAAAAGCTTTCGGATGAACGCCAGAAAGAGGTCAAGAAAGCGATTGGCGACCTCGAAACTGCTCTTAAAGACGACAATTGTAGTTGCTCGGCTGCATACGAAAAATTGAAGACTGTCGTCGAGAACCGGCTTTCGTTTGCCCGCAAGTCGAGTCCGCAGGAAGTCGTCGAAAGTCTTCTCATCGCACTTGCACTGGCACTTGTGCTGCGCACATTTTTAGTCGAGCCGTTCAAGATTCCGACGCGCTCGATGGTGCCCACGCTGCTCGAAGGCGACCAGCTTTTCGTGACCAAGATGAGCTACGGCATTCGTATGCCACTGGCGAACAATTATATCGTCAAGTTCTCGGAACCCGAGCGCGGCGATGTCGTGGTCTTTGCCTTCCCTCGCGAGGATGCGGCGAAATATCTGGCCAAGACGAACTCCGGTTGCCTCGCGGCAGAATCGCTCTCGGAGCAGAAAGATTATATCAAACGCATCATTGGCGTTGCCGGCGATAAAATTGAAGTCATCGATCAGAAGGTTTATGTCAATGGCGAGCTCATTCCGCAGCAGCCGTATTACGAGCGGAACGTCCTCGATTATATGTATCTGACCGATCGCCGCCACGAGGCTTGGAACACCGAGCGCCACGGTGGCCATACCTATACGACGATTACGCATGAACTGCCCGCAGCCAATCATTTCGGCCCAATCATGGTCGAGCCCGGCCACGTCTTCGTCATGGGAGATAACCGCGACAATTCCGCAGATTCTCGCTGTTGGGGGCAGGTTCCGGTCGGCAATATCAAAGGACGCGCACAGATTCGATGGTGGTCCGGCGGTGCGCAAGGTCCTCGCTGGGAACGGATGCTGACTAAAATCGATTGATTTTGGTTTGAGGGCACGGCTATCGCGACGCGATACGCCGTGGCCACAGAACACTTATA
>JAZODZ010000535.1:0-3996 GCA_045597285.1 Myxococcota bacterium | reverse complement strand
GCGTAAGCGCCTACCGGGGGGATTTGGGAAATCAACCCAGCAGATCCCCGTAGGGGATCAACATAAAAGCATAATGATTGTTATAAAATGTCCTTTCCTTAGTCCATTAGAGAGGGGGGAGAGTATTGTCAGTAATTATGGCCAGAACGATAAGAAATTTGAGAGGTTTAAATGGCGAATACTGAATTTGTGCCCTGGCCGTGCGTAGAGCTGTCGCAATACCCGTTGGATAGCGAGTGGACAGACTCGTTCAAAATGAAATCCATGCCGCAGTTCAGGTATATTCAGGCGATCCAGGGGACGAGGACGATGTTCCAGAGCCCCGAGCTGGCGTCGACTTATGCACAGTTCAGGAATTATGCGTTCCAGCAGGGGGCCTATTCGAATGCGAATCCCCTCGACATGGAATTCTTTTACAGCATGCTTTCGCACGACTACGCGTTTTTTATCGGCCATAAAAAGGCGGAGATTCAGGCGGGATTCAATTTCAGCGACAAGAAATATGAGGGGCTCGAGCTGGTGCGGGCGTCTCACTTCGATTTGTTTCGGGTGGAGCAGGCCACCCTCGGCATGACAGTGCTTCAAAGTCTGACAAATCCGGGGATCCAGCGAGCATTTGTATCGATCAAGGACAGGCCGAAGAAGGGCGATATTATATTTGCGCGGCTTCTTCCGGTAGGTATTATCGGGAAGATGAACATTCCGTCCGTCGTCGAGCCTTGGGACACGGTGGATCCGGCGAACGTCGACGCGATACTCTCGGTCTATCGGCGGCAGTATGAGGCGTTTTGCGCAAAGTTTCCCGATACGTCGGCTCGAGCTTTTATGAAAATCTGCGCCTATCACTTCTATGAACTCATCCAGTGTCATGAGCTTGTTCCAATTCTGAACAAGAAACTGGCCTGTGTTTCCGATTTCGTCCACGGCAAGACGGTTTCCTATACGTTTAGCGGCAAAATGCCGAAACTTGCCGATATTCCGGGGGCGAATCCCGTCATGGATGGCGGCAAGCCGATGACGACATTGGCCACGGCTGAAATCTGTTCCAAAAAGTCGGTCGATCAGATTTTGAGAGAGGCTATCATTTCTGTCGAAGACAAGACCATCGAGGTCACGTTGTTTATGCATGATGCCGGTGACAAATTCATCGCGGAGGTCATCGAGCCGGCATTTAAAGAATTCAAGACGACCCAGAAGACGCATATTCTTGACGATAACGAGATTTATCGTTCGCTCCGCCATCTCTCGATTACGCGGGAAGTTTACTGAGAGCTGTGCAATCGTCGTCGCGTATTTGGACATGTTTTGAATATTGGCGCAATGTTTGCGTTTAAGGGGGCATTCGTCACCGTACCCGGAAAATATGGTGAGATTCGATGAATCATAGATAAAGGAAAGCCCCATGAAATACGTCAGATTGATGATTCCCGTGCTATTTTGCGCCATGTTGACCACGACGAGTGCATTTGCCCAGGAAGAAACCGTGGCGGAAGAACCGGTGCAGACGGAAGACGCGGTTCAAACTACGGATGCCGGCAGTGTAGAAGATGTACAGCCCGTGCAGGAAGAACAGGCTGTATACGAAGAGCCCGTGCAGGATAGTTATGCGGATACGGCATACGAACAGACTGTACAGAATGACCAGGCGGTATACGAAGAGCCCGTTCAGACAGGATATGTTCAGCCGATATCTTATTCCGCTGGAAATACAGCGAATTATACACGGGAATCGTACTGGAACCCCGGGTTCTCGATATCGGCAAAGATAGGGCCGGAACTGGAAGTCGCAGGGTTTCTGGGGTTTTGGGTTTCTTACGGTGGTCTCTCGGGCGGCATTGAACTCGGTTATCACTGGGATGTTTTCGGGCTTTATGTTTCGCAGCAGTTTTCTGGTACGTGGGGCTTTAATGACGATCAGAGCTTTGATTCTGCCGAAGATGAAGATGACTATAATAAGAGAAATAGCAGATATTCAAGCGCGATGGGGATGACGGCAATCGATGTGCGCTGGTTCCTTGGCGAGTATGATAAGCTTCGGTTTTCAATCGGGTGCGGTCTGGGGCTCGAATATGTCTTGAGAACCCCAACAATGGATGATGATGACGGCACTGCGATTATTCCGCTGATTAGGCTCCATTTTGGTGTTCATTATTTGATGACTCCCAATTTCTCTCTCGGGTTCCGCCTCGATTATTCCGGATTTGTGTATTGGATAGTTCATTTCCATCAGATTGAGCCGGCCTTTACGGTTACTTATACGTTTTAATTAATTAGCAATTAGAAATTAGCAATTAGCTATTAGAAATTAGAAATTAGTGAAGCTCTGAACAAATAACTTTTTCCTGGGAACGCGGGCGTCTCGCCCGCAAAAATTCTAGGAGTATTTTTACTGATTGCTAAAAATGGTTAATTGTTCAGACCTTCCTTAAAAGATTCAGCATCGCTAAACATACTATCCATGTCAGTCACATTTGATACGTTCCATTTTTCAAGTGGCTGGTTAAAAGATTTGGCATTTATAAACATACCAAGCATATTGGTAACTTTTGAGACATTCCATTTTTCAAGAGGCTGGTTAAAAGCCTCTGCATGCTCAAACATCTCTTTCATATTAGTAACATTTGAAACGTTCCATTTTTCGAGTGGCTGGCAACCGCGCAAAAAATAACATTATCACAGTTCACTATGGATTATCCGAATAACCACCATAACTTTCACCATATCCACCCGAATTTTCAGTATCTACGCTTGGTTTTCTACACAATTCCGGACCAGATGTGGCAGTTGTATTTTTAAAGCAACTATGACGCGTATAACAACAACCCACGGCATTATTTGACGTTCTCTCGCAGTGGCAGGCAATTCCATCGCCTTTTGTCATACCGCAATTCGGATCATTTGAATCATCACACTTTGTGGATGGATATTCGGCAAGTTCACCACGGCTGCATTGAACGATATATCCCCTCGTATGATAATCCTCATTGATACAAATCTGAAGTGAATTGTGACAACGGCCGTAATCCGAACCATCGGATTTGCAAGATACACGTCTCGTTCCGTTGGTCAGATCGAGATAGAAGTCGTGCACACGCTCCTCTTTAGTACTATGGGTATAATCCTGCCAATCATAACCATGTACTTTTTTAAGGGTACGAGTGTCATTGATTTTTTTCGTAAAATCTATATCGCGAAACGGCGGATAATGATCATCATCTTCCTGAGCTCTTACGGCAGCACACCGTGCTTCGTCATAACATGGATTTGGATTGCTTGGTGCAGAGTGTTCGTCAAACGGTTCACCCCAGCATGGATCACACTTATCGCACTGGCTTCTATCACATTCGTATATTCTAAACTCAATATTAACGTTTTCGGTGCAATTCAAGGGACAAGCATAGTCAGGATCCATCGGATCGAATCGATTTCTTATGCGTTCCCACTTTCCATCAATACAACGATGCATGATGGCATTGTTATCGTTGTCCTCTGTACATTTGAGTTTACCATTAATACATTCACCACATGACGGAATATCTGCACGACACGAGACATCATTGCACATCGCTATGGGCTTGCCACCGACACCTTCCTGACATTCCTGAACGACACCGATCTCTTCACTAAATTCATTCACTTGATTGATACATTGGTTTGTATAGTTTTTACATGTGCCACATTTATTGCCATGACAGGACAATGTATTTCCGGAAGAATCCTTACATTCCGAGGTTTCATAGGTAGATCCGTTACACGCAATTAGCTGCCCAACCAAATCAACATCATTATGGCATTCAGAGCCATTGCCTGTGCAGGGATCGCCATTATGAATGCCGGTGTCGGCACAATTTTTAGTATTAAAATTGCAAATCACACCGCGGCCGCAGCCCACGGTGTTGCAAACACAGATCCCGCCTGCAAATGCACCGCCGGACGCTTTACATGCACTTTCAAATACGATTTCATTATTATTATTCACACAATTGTCGCCTTTTT
>JAZODZ010000534.1:0-5047 GCA_045597285.1 Myxococcota bacterium | reverse complement strand
TTCGAGTTCATCGAGGGAGAAATTCGGCGTTCCATCCCATTCGCAGGCGAAATCAAAGTATTCGTTGAAGATGTGATAAAATTCCATCTTCTGCGAAACGAGAGATTCCTCATCGACGATGCCGAAAACATTTTTGAGGTGATCTTTGAGCAGCTGCGCATTTTCGGGTGTATTGCAATGATAGATGCCGTCAAATCCCATGTGTTCCGGCACGCCGGGCAGGCGACGGAACGAAGGCAGAGCCGAGAGAAGCGAACAAAAAGTCTCTTCGTCGAGGATTTCTATTTCATCGCTTTCCTCATCGGAAAGTTTGGCGACGAGTCCTTCTTTGAAAGAAGCAATCTTCATCACAATAGATTCAAGCTGCGGCGTCATGAGCAAATCTCCCTTTTCATTGGGTTAATAAAAGCCGTCTGAGACTAGACCAAGGACTGATAAATGGCGACACAGTCATCTGCAGTCTTGCAGATGCACGCTTTGTGTTCCATGGCATGTTTGCGAATATCTGCCCATGCGGGCTCGTTAATGAGATCGAGTGCATCCATGACGGAATCGAAGAATTCGTCGCTGTCATAGTTGTCGAAGAGGAAACCGTTGTCTTCCGGGCCGACTTTGTCGAGGTTGCGGACGGGATGGATGTCGGCAGCCGCGACGCCGCAATTGCGGGCGACGACGACGCAGCCGTAGTGCATGGCGAGCTGGTGGAGCCTGCAGGCGCTTTCGTGCTTAGCCGGCAGGAGCAGAATGTCGGCGGCGCTGAGCAGACGGCGCATATCTTCGCATGCGGGCTTTTCGGAAATCCATGCGACGGAACCCTTGAACTCGTTTTTCCATCCGCTGACGGCATCGTTGTAAGCCTGATTGCCTTGTCCCACAATGACGAGGCTGACTTTGCGATCCATCACGTCGTCAAGGATGTCGTTCACGAGGTCGATGCCGGATTCGCTGTCGAGCGGCCCAGCAAAGACGACCATCGGCGCGGATTTTTTAAGGCCGAGTTTTTTGGTCAGCGCGGCTTTGCAGCGAGTTTTCCCGGCCATGTCTTCAGCCGTATAATTCGCTTCGAGCGCCTTGTCGGTGGCGGGGCTGAGCTTTTCGAAGTTTGAGCCGATGTGGATGGTATGGATTCTGTCGGTGCGGTTGAAAAGCACGCCTTCCATGCCGATGTCGCGGCCGCGATTGTTTTCGATGCGGGATTTGACCAAATCATTCGGGAATGCCAGGGCATCGGCGTACAGATAGGCACCCTTGAGGATGCTCAGGCGGCCGTAAAATTCCATGCCTTCGCTGGTGGCGAGGTCGGTCGGAAGGCCGATGGACGAAATCCAAGCCATGTCGATGCTGCCTTTGTTTTCGATGCCCTTGCAATAAACGACGGATTTGCAGGCGTCGACGCGGGCGTTGCCGTTCATGAGGCGGCGCATAATGACGGGAACAAGGGCTGTTTCGAGGCCGTCGCAATGCACGACATCGTAAGCGGCCGTTGCCTGGGCGAGCCATGCGCAAACGGCTTTTGCATAGACGGCACATGCACGGATGCCGTCGTCGCTGTCGAGCGAGAGGCCGCCGCGAAGGGCTTCATCGTCGAGATAAAATACGCGGACATGGCTGTCTGTGCGTCCTTCAAGGACTTTCACATGGTGATCGACGCCATCGACTTTGGCCGTGCAATCGACCAGGCGTTCCGCAAGTCGGCTCGCGCCTTCAAAAATCCCGTCTGCATGCGGCAGAACCACGTCTACTTTTATTCCGGCATGATGATTCAGAAGGTGTTCCGGCAATTCGCCCGCCAGACCTTTACATGAACAAAATCCACTGCCTACGTATAAAACTCGAATCATCTTCCCTGTTCCATTCCAAAATGAACACAATATTCGCTTTGAATATGCGTTCTGCGAAGTTCAAAAAGATTGCCCCGATGATGGGCGATAAAAAACCTCTTTATTCTAACGCACATTTGACTTTTATGTCAAGGTGGCCTTTACGGCTGGCCGCGTTCGCGGCCACGCCGCGGCGTGCTATCCGATGCTCGGATACGCACGCCGGGCAGGGCTATTTCATACGCCCTGCCTTCCTATTCTTCGATCCGCCACGAACGCTGATCCCCTTTGCCGCGAAGCAGATAGCAGTCCTCCGAACGAACCCACCCCGTTGTGCCGTCGAACCTCGCGACTTTCGTCCACCCTGGGATGCTCGTCATCAGAGACACCGTCATGCCCGGAATAAATCCGTTGTCCATCAAAGAGGCGCTTTCTACGACCGGCGACGAATACACTTTTACATTGTCCAAAAGCACGCCGAACCTGAGATCATCTGTCTGGTGGCGTTGCAGGACGAGAAGGCCGCTCGCCATCGTCAGAACGAGAGAAATCCCAGAAAGCCATAGTGCTGTCCTGAATTTCCGCGTTCCGCGTCGGACGACGAACAGCGATGAAAGACAGACAAAAAGGATAAACCAGGCGGCAAGAAACAAGAGAATGACCTGCGTTTCCGTGTAATGGTGCGTCATTGCCCACTTCGTGTAAGCCTGTGATTCTCCTCGCACGAATTCCGTGTTCGGGGCTTTCTGATAAATCCTGTGTTCGATGAGCGACTGGATTTCTTCGGCCATCTGCCAGGTCTCGTCCGAATGGTTCAGGACGTTGAGTTGTTGCAGATGTGCGACGGCCCAGCCCGGCCTGTTCCCGAGATAGGCAGATATCGCCTCGTTCATCAGCAACGTTTCGTTCTGAATGTCGAGATTCCTTTTGGGGAGTTCCCCTTCGATGCTCAGATAGAGCTCGTGGGCCGGTTCGTATTTGCCGGCTTCCATCTGGCGCAGGGCGAGTCCTTCGAGGTCATCCAGCCCGGTGGTGTCGGGTGTGGCAAACGCAAGTAATGGCAAGGAAATCAGAATTAAAACTGAAAAGAATAGGGCTAAGGGCTTGCGCATTACCGACCTCCGTGTCTTGTCGTGTTTCGCAGAATGTCAGCCAGTGATTTACAGCGTTTGCCCGTAATGGCGTGACGCGTGCTGTACGATTCGCGTTTCAGTTCCCGATGGGCATCCTGAAGCAGGGCGGCATCCTCTGGCTTGAAAACCGCACAGAGCGCCTTCGACAAGTCATCGGCATTTTCAGACAGGTCAATGCCGAACCAGAATGTCAGAATGTCGCGCAAACTCTGGAGCTGGACATCCGAACTCTCGGTGCTCTCGAATGTTCGAAGCTGTTCGAGATATCGTTCTTTCTTGTCTGCGTTCTCTTTGGATTTCTTGTTTCTTTTCCGAATAATCACGCTCGCGGCCAGGCAAATCAGGACAAAGGGCGCGATCCACATGACGTGGATCGGAATTCTGAACCCCGACGGGGCTTTCTTAAAGGACAGCTTTTCGACTTGTCGTTTTTCGATCATCAATGTGCCAAGGGTCGTCGGCTGTTCGGAACGCTGGGCGGCATCCTCGCTGACATGGATCGTGAGCGGAACGGTTTTCAGCGTCTCGTACTGGCCCTTTTTCGGATTGAACACGACCATTTCGAACGGATCGATCGTCCAGTTTCCCGCCTTCAAAGCCTCCATCCTGAACCGAAAGCTACGCGTCGAGACGACCTGGTTTTCGACGACTTCTTCCTTCATCTCGTCGTTGATGACCGGAAAAAGCCGAAATGCATCGGCACTCGTCGTAAGCGTGTACGGTGCGAGGCGAATGCCGGCAACAGGGGCATTTCCTTTTACATGTACCATCACCGTGATGATTTCGCCCCCCTTCACTTCGTGCGATGATAGCACGGTGCTGATTTCAAACTGCCCCACATTGCCGAAGGCAAATCCGGCAGGAGAAGGTGTGGGAAGAGGCAGGACTTCAACAAAACTCGGCACATGCGTGATCCATTCGCCGTGATTGAAGGGAACCTGTACCCTTAATGTCGGCAGTGCTACCTTTCCGGTCGTGACAGGAGTTGCATAATAGACGGCAAACGGCTCGCGTTTATAGGATTTGCCGTTGAATACGGCATTGCCAGCCTTGGGGGTCGCCCCCTCGATGCTGTACCAGTGCAAGAAATCGGGTTCTTCGACATCATAGAAAACCTCGCCACGTTTTGATGCGACATAGACATCGTTTTCGACGCGGATCATTTCGCCGGCATAGATCTGATGCCCGGGAAGCTGTATGTCGATGAACATATCTTCCGGAGCAACGGCGATATGCGCTTCTTTGACTTTCGATGTCTGAACATTTTCTATGGCTGCCGTCTGGCAAAGCGCATTTTCGGGAGCCGCAAGCAGGACACCAGCTGTGATGACCGCTGATAGCACGGCGTATTTGAGGATTCTCATCGGATGCCCCCTATTTCTTTTTTCTCGTATACATTTCGGACTCCTCATCCACCAGCTTCTGATACCTCACCATCAGATTCGCCACAATCTCATGCTCGCTGATATCAGGACTATAGCCATAGAGTTCCATGACGGCTTTATCAAGGGCTTTGTGGGCTTTCAACAAATCTGCGGGCATCGTCAAAGGATGATACAACTGCGCTAACGAACTGTCTGGATAACGGTCACGTATTTTTAAGATTTCGTCTGCACATAGACTAATCTTTGCAATCACTCTTTTTCTATAATCTTCAGTGGTTTCATTTTTCTTAATTCTTGCACTTCCAATGCCGGTATTTCCGTTTAAATCAGGCCATGGAAAATTGTTATAGACGATATCATTGCTGTATTGATATCTCATTTCTAATCTGCCTGCAACTACACGCATCCACATCATGTGTACCGATGATGTCAAAATGCCAAAGTGATATAGTGATGCATCGGGAACAAACTTAATTGTATTATTACAAATGACATCAGGTGATAAAAATCCCAACGGAATATATTTTCTGGTTTCAGAAGACACTTTGGGTATCACAATATAATTTCCTTTTGGCTGACGTATTTCTGTAAATAGCGATGGTATCTCTGCTAGTTTTCTTGTTGCCGCTTTCGGACTGCTTAACCTGTATTGTTTAACTGCTTCTATTCTTTTTAGTGTTTTCGGCATACGGGCCAAATCCGAAGGCTT
>JAZODZ010000533.1:0-29298 GCA_045597285.1 Myxococcota bacterium | reverse complement strand
ATTTTGCCCTGTATCGCGTTCGTGCAAATGTGAGAGACATGGGACGTCTCAAAATGGTTTCATGCCATGTTCCAGGCATTGTCAACACTTTGTACTGTTCCGTTTTTTTCTGATTCTGCGCCTTGCGCAGTTTACTCCGTGTCCAGCTTTTCCAGAATATGTCCTACACATTTGATGAAGCTCAAGCCCGAGTCCACCAATGGATTTCGAAATTTGAAGAAGGCTATTTTCCTCCCCTTGTACAGATTGCAAGGCTTGTCGAAGAACTTGGCGAACTGTCCAGATCTGTCAGTCATCTGACGGGCGTCAAAAAACCCAAATCCGATGAATCATTACATTCTGTCGAGGAGGAACTCGGCGATCTTCTCTTCATCATCATTACGTTTGCGAACTCCATGCACATTTCTCTCGATTCTATTTTCGAGAAAACCATGGATAAAATAGAAACTCGCGACATAAAAAGATGGACGCTAAAAAAGGATTTTTCCAATGTCCAGAATGAAAAAAATTAAAAAGGCGCGTTTTGCCCTGCCCAATCTCGTCACGTTAGGCTCCGTTTTCTGTAGCTTTCTCTCGATGACTTTTGCACTCAATGCCCAGTCACTCGTCGGCCCTGAGCGTTTGGATTCGCTGACCTATGCAGCACTGGCGATTCTCGGAAGTATTGTCTTCGATCTGTTCGACGGGAAAGTTGCCCGATGGACGAATACTTGTACCAAGTTCGGCATGGAACTCGACAGTCTCGCCGATGGCGTCAGCTTCGGTGTCACGCCTGCCATTCTCATCTATTCATTTGCCCTGAGCCAACTCAGAGTTTTCGGCCTTATCGCATGTTTTATTTTCGTTTCGGGCGCGTTGTTGCGACTGGCCAGGTTTAATATCGAGGCGCCGGACGAAGGCGTACAGACCTATTTTAAGGGCATTCCGGCCCCCGGTGGTGCCGCCTGCGTGACTTCCGTCGTGCTCATGTGCCTCGGCACGGGATTCGTGCACTTCACGCATTCGGAACTCATCCTGCTCGCTTGCGCCGTCATAGGGTTTGGACTCCTCATGGTTTCCAATATCAAATACAAAACCCTTAAAGGCAAAAAGACAAAATACGATTATATTTATATCGCAGTCGGCCTCCTCTTTTTCGGTGCCATGTGGTTTTTCAAAACCCTGTCCATCGCATTCTTCGCACTCGTCTGCTATTTCGTCGTCTTCGGCATTCTCAATACGATTTATCTCAACCTGACCAAGAACCCTCATCGGCGTAAACGAAGAAAATCTGACGATGCCCTGGAAGACTCGGAAGATAATGCACAGCAAGCAGATGACGAATCCGTGAAATCAGCTGACGATCCTCAGGCTGATGAAAAGAAGGAAGACAAGTCCAATAAATCTGACGACAACTCGAAGGAAGACAAATCCGATGACAGCTCGAAGGAAGACAAATCCGATAAATCCGACGACAGCTCGAAGGATGAATAATGAGTTTGAATGATATAAACTAAAAAAGGTGCCCTTGCAGGCACCTTTTTTTGGGTTCTATCTAAGGCCTAGTACAACGGTACCAGCGGCTCTTTTTTCGTTTTCTGTGCTCTGTATCGCTCTCCTTCCGCCGTATTTGCGCCAACGATAGCGATTGCCTTGTCAATCGCCTGATCAGCCTTATCGGTCTGCCCCAAAGATTTATGAATCTTTGCTCGCTGCATCCAATACGTCGGTTTGGAACTGCTACTCGATTCAAGCCTTTTGGAATACTCGAGCGCCTCATCAAACTTGTTCTGTTTCATGAGGATCTGAACAGCCATGTTGAGCATCGTTGTATTATTGGGATTCTTGTCGAGTAATGGTTTGAGTTCCCTATAAGCTGAATTCCAGTCTTTTCTGTTAATGGCATCGCGAACCGGCTGGAGCAGGACATTCATGCTTGGATTGTTTGTAGATCCAGAAGTTTTTGGCATCGTCTTTTGCGGATTGCTTTCAGGCGCTGTATTTCTTCTGCTTCTATGGGGTTTGGACGATACCTCCGCAGTATCAGCAGTTTTGGGGGATGTCTCCACAGTCTGGGGGGCGGTGGGAACCATGTTGTTAGCGATGATAACGGGTTCCGGAGCGGGTTCTTCGACCTGAACAATGGACTCGACAGCCGCAGGATCGATTTCAAACACCGGGACGAATGTCAAATCGCTTTCATTTCCTGCGACACGGCTGTCGGATTCTGTCGCATTATTCATGGCAACTGCGGCCTCATCCGGAACGATTTCAAAAGTGTTTTCCGTCGGTTCCCCGTTATTCGGTTCAACGATTTCCTCGTCCGGAATGATTTCCAGTCCCGGTTGATTTAAAGCCACTTCCGGTTGATTTGATGCCGCGCTTTCTGAATCGATGGCTTGTCGTCCTTCCTCACCTGATGCTGTCTTTGTCTCTTTGACAGCACTATCGGATTTCAAATTCTTTTGGGGAGAGGCTTCAGTCGAGTTCTGCAAAGGTTGATTGCCTTTCGGTTTCGAATCGGATGAAATGATGATGAGCACGATGATGGCAGCCACGATGGCGAAGATCAATGCCCCCATGATTACCTTGTCACGGGACTTATTTTCATCGTCTAAACGTTGGAGTACCTGATTCTTCCATTCGGATGGCGATAGTTCTTCCTTATGATTTTCCTTATACAGTGCTTCGGCAGAGAACGAGTCATCGACCTTCAGGCGCATCGTGTCCTTGTCGCTCTCGGTATCGAACCAGTCGCTGTCTTCAAAAGATTCTTCCCCGTCGGCGTCGGAATCCAAGGCCAATGGCTTTTTCTTTTCCGGAACGACGATATCGACAGACAATTCTTCTGTTTTGTTCTCGTCGTTATGAGCAGATTCCTTGTTCAGATAGTCTACGACATCGATCTTGGATGTGGCATCCGGCTCGAGATCTGCCGCAGGACGGAACGGCATCACAAAATCCGCTGTGGCGGATGAATCCTCATCTGAGGCAGAAGAATACTCGTCGACGAGATCGGCTTTCTCGCTCTTATATGTAATCGGCTCGGGTTCGGCAGTAATATCGGAAAGCGCTTCTCCGGGTTTGACGATGATTTGCGTGCGGTTTGATTTGGAATCGGAATCACTCGAAACATAGTCGGAATGGGGTTTTCCAGGCTGGATATTGATTTCCGTAAGAATGGGTTCTGGAAGATCGTGGTTATGGGCTTCCACATTCCCCGTATTTTCAACGACTGCGGCCATCAAGGCAGAAACGGCGGCTTTTTTGTCTTCCTCATTCGAGGTGCTGCTTAGCAATGGATAGGCAATCGATTTGACTTTTTCTTCTTCATGGTCTGACGCAGAAAGTGTCTTAACAATGGTTTCCTTCTTCGTGCCGGCATGATCGGATGGGGTGGAATCCTCAGATACTACGGTACTTTCCGCTTTTACGAGCTGATCGATGAACATGACAACGCTTGGCGTTGCTTCTTCGACGGGATTGGTTTCCTGAGTTTCGGAAAACGGCTTCGCGGACAAAACCGATGTAATCCGCGATTCGATATCCGAATCATCGTCCTGCTTTTTGCCCGTTGTATCGGATTGAATCCATTCGGAAAGGGAAACGGATTCATTGCATGGCTTGCATTCGCGAATGAGCTTTTCCTGCAAAAGCCTCAGAATGATCTGCATGGTCAGCATTTCACTCAGATTCAGTGTATTCAGGACTTCAAAAAGCTCACGGGAACCGTCAAAAGTCTGAATAATTTGCCTTACCTGGCGCGGTAATTTGGGAAATGCCGCATCGTACTGTGTTGTGCTGATTCTAAAGACCGTATGAAGGGAATACTTGTCTGCAAATCTGTCGTGAAAGAAAGAGGCTGCGTCGATGACACGACTAATGAGTTCCTTGGCCGTAATCGAAAACTTCTCTTTTTCAGCCCATGCCGGTAACGGGGCATTTTTTTCGACGGAATGATTGGCGGGAAAAATTCGCCATAAGGCATCCGCCGCATTGCTCTGAATCTTGCGTTCGGCACGAATCCCGCGAATGATACCGTGATCGAAGAAAATATCGCTTTCCAGCTCCTGGCCTTTCAGGTTGAGGCAGCCGCAGAACTTCTCATCAGCAAATGTCTGTATCTTTTGCGCGAAATCCAATTCATCGCAGATGGAATACTTGCTTTCGGCCAGAATATTGTCGCGCTGAATGATGAGCTGGATACGCGCGACGAGTTCCTGAACCCGAACGGGCTTAAAGACGACATCATCAATTTCGACTGTCGCACTAAACAACCTGAGCGCCTGATTTCGCGGATCGATGACGAGAATTTTCTGCAACTTTGAAACGGCACGCAAGGCAAGGAACTTTCGGGCCGAATCGATATCACTCTCATTCAGATAAATTAGAACTGCTTTTAACTGAGTGTCGTCATTAAATTTGTAGCCATAATCGGCCGGAATCACCTGAATATCAGAACTTTTGAAGGCATCGCCGAGGATATCCAGAACACTTTGCTGACATCCGACCACGAGAATGGTCTGTTCTATATGCATAAATGGTCTCCCATAAAAATCGTTTTAGGCATCGAAAGCCGGAAACCAAATTACAAAGATTAACCGCTTATAGATACAAAAAAAGACGCCTTAAAGCGTCTTTTTTTCGAATGCGAGAAGGGGGACTTGAACCCCCACCCCGGTAATGTCAGGACTAGCACCTCAAGCTAGCGCGTCTACCAATTCCGCCATCCTCGCATTCTTCAAAGCGTCCGTTCCTGTTTCCAAGCACCGAACGACGCGCCTTATAATGATATGATTCGTCGGTGTCAAACTTTTTTTTTCAATTATTCTCATTTTGTCGGCACGCCTATTGTCATACGGCGTGCCCGCCGCGCTATTGCATACGCGCGGCGCTCTTTTTGGGGATCATACCCTACGCAAGGAAATCGCGGCACTGCGCCACGACATCTTCAAACTCCGCACCAGACAACGGCATATTCAGCCAGTGGACTTCCTTGTCGGCATTGAACCAGGTCAGCTGGCGTTTTGCAAACCGCCGGGTTTCCGTTTTGGCCAGTTCAAGCGCTTTCTCAGATGTGCATTCCCCTCTGAGGTACATCGCGGCCTGCTTATATCCAAGGGCTTTCAGGGGCAGCTGATCCATGGCAAGCCCTGCCTCGATCATGCGCTGCGTTTCCTCAATAATGCCCTGGTGCCACATTTCATCGAGACGCCGCTCGATTTTTTGATAAATTTCAGCGCGAGGTGCCGTGCATCCGAAACACAGTCGATCGACAAAACACGTCTTAAACCCATGTGCTGCCTGTGATTCACTCAATCGCGTGCCGGTTGTCTCGAATACTTCGAGCGCACGTTCAATGCGAACCCAGTCCGACGGATATATTTTCGCGGCGGCATTGGGATCGATCCTTTCGAGCTTTTCATACATCGCCGCGATACCGAGTTCATTGCGCTCCGCCCTCAACCGCATGCGAACCTCGTCGTTGCGGGCCGGTGCCTCGATCAATCCGTGAACTATCGCACGATGATAAAGTCCCGTCCCGCCAGAAACGACACAGCACCGGCCGCGAGCCTGAATTTCCGCGATGGTTCGATGGACATACGCCGCAAATTCAGATGCATCCATCGGAGGACCGAAATCGATAAGGTTAATGCCGTGAATCGGTACTCTTGCACATTGTTCAGGCGTCGGCTTGTCAGTTCCAACCGCCAGTGGCCGATAAACCTGCATCGAATCGACATTGATCAGTTCCCCGCCCAGCGATTCCGCCAAACGGACTGAAAACGATGTCTTTCCGCTCGCCGTCGGCCCCACAACCTGTATTATTTTCGGCAATGACATGAATTATTCTTACGAAAAAGCCGGTCGCACATCGTGAAACCGGCATTGTGAAACAATTTCTGCCTGGATGAAATCGTCTTTACATCACGAGAAGGGCTATTATCAGCGTCAGCATAATGATTATCATGCACACGCCGCAAACCAGCCCGACGAAGTGTTCGGCATAAAGCTCATCGATAAACAGTGCCACGCGATGATGGGCATGGCGGCAGGAACGATAGAACCCGCTGTTCAGAAATGCAGCAATGGGGGGGAATAGCCGGACTTTATAGAAGAAAGTATCCCAAAATCCGAGAAATGTGTTGTTCAAAACAGTCTTGCGCTGTTTTGAGGGGGCACGGTCATGCAGAAAATTCGTGCGCTGTTTATGGAAAACAGGCGGCAAATCTTCCGTTCTAGGGTTGAGTGCGGAACTGACTGAAGACCCAAAGTCTGCCGTTTTGGCCAATGGCGTCAGCGTGCTGTTGCTCCTTGCTGTGGCAATGGGCACTACCGGTTGGGGCATTGCCTGCGCAAATTCCGGCCTCGCCGGAAGGTTTCCCGTACAAATTCCCATCTCATCACTCGGCATTTCCGGCATCATGTGGGTTGGCTGATCATCGGGATCGAAGTTGGACGGGGGCGCATAGGGCGTAGAACGACGCGGAGGAATCGGAGGCTGCATCGGGAATGATGGCTGACGACTCTCGACGGTCGGATTCATCGAACTGTCGTCATTCATACCTAAAGCAACATTGTTGGATGTTGGCGGCAGGGCTGGACTTGGGCGTGGAAATCCTGTGGCCGAAAGCGCCGGTATGCTGTTGGCCGTAGGAGGAAGCGGACGATTCAAATAGGGACTGCTGTAATTCTGCTGAAACTGCGAAGAAGCATGATACGCCGACTGCATCGCAACAGCCGGATCGACCCGGCTCATGTCGTCGGTTGGACCGAGAAACTCGATATCGTCGTCATCATCCTCGCCAATGTAACTGTCATCCCCAAAGGTGACCGTCTGCTGTCCGCCCTGATTGTTGATTTGAGGCCGATACTTGTCAGATGCCGTACCGGGTTTGCCATCAAATACGAGCGTGTTGTAATTGCTGATATCGACATCCTCGTTCTGATCGGCAAAGAGCATGGTATCTTGCGTCGACTCATCGTTTTCCAGATCGAGATCGCCTTCTTCATATTTGGGCGGTTTCTTGAGGCTAGGCGAGCTATGCGATTCAAACGAGGCCCTGTCAGTACCGGTAACATAGGAATATTTCTGAAGGTAAGGTGAGCAAAACCGGGTAATGGCATCGATATCCTGGTACATTTCCTGGGCCGAGGAATACCGCATACTAATCTGCTTCGCCAATGCCCGTCTAAAGATGGTATCCAACGGCCCTTCGTTAAACGGCGCAGGAATTTCGGGAAACTTGTGGATCTGTTGCTGAATCAGTTCTGAAAGCGATTTGCCCGTGAACGCCTGTTTTCCCGTTAGAAGTTCGTAAAATACGAGTCCAACTGCATAGAGGTCGGTATGCGGGCCGATTTTCTTGCCGTAAAACTGTTCCGGCGGCATGTACTGCGGAGTCCCGAAGCCTGCGCCATTCTGAAAATTCTGCCGTGTGAGGTCCGGTTCAGTGCCGTCAAATGCTTTGGCTATGCCGAAATCGAGCAGTTTGACGACATCGGAGCGCAATCCCTGACGGACGAGCATGATGTTCGCTGGCTTCAGATCGCGGTGCACAATTCCCTGCCTGTGGGCTTCGTCCAGTGCATCGAGAACCTGCAAAATGATTTCGCTCGCATAGACAAACGAAAACGGCGCATCGCGTTTGATCAGGACTTCGAGATTCAAGCCGCAAACGTATTCCATCACGAGGAACAACGTGCCGTCCGGGAGCGATCCATAGTCAAAAAGCTGAACGATATTGGGATGACGGAGTTTCGATATGCACGAAACCTCGCGCAAAAAGCGCTGTTCACGATCCTTTAATTTGCTTTCACCGGCATCCGGACGAGATATTTTGAGGGCTACATTGAGGCCGGAATTCATGTCGCGGGCACGGTAAACATCGCCGAACCCACCGTCACCAATCTTCTCCTCAAGGATATAATGAGATACCTGATCACCAATATTCATTACTGCCCCTGCTTAATTTCAAATGTTTCATCTCCGTTCGTTGGAGCCGGATCACCATTTTCATTCCAGTCGCCTTCAGAATAAACTGAATTCTGATTCTGCCAGCACATCCCTGCAAGAACAGTCGAATCTACGACACAGGCTTCCGTACATTTGGAAATCGCTTCTTCGGACTCATCCTCCGAAAACCCCTTGTCGGCAATCTGTTCCGCACACGGAATGGCACAGGCTTCGTCCACGGCATTGTCACGGGCTTCCTCAAGTGTCGGCCCAATCGCCTGGGCCTGATAAATCGAGGAAACTAGGCTAATTTTCACCTCACATCGAAAAAAATCTGCCGGAATATCTGCCTCGGTGCCTTCACCGGATTCTGCTGCCTGCGGATCTGCTACTGCGACATGCGAATCCTCATTTTGACCTTCAGAAGAGGGTGCTTCACTCGGTGTTTCGGAAACATGCTCTGTCACATCCGAAGCCGTGTCTGTCGTTTCGGGCACCACGGGTTCACTTGTTGGTTCTGTCCCTTCAGTCTTTGCTTCGGCCGCCGATTCTTCCGGAGCCGCTGGCTGCCTCGATGTGCCGCAGCCATATGCCGAAAGCAATGAACCTAACATGATTACAAACACCAGTATTCGCATATTCTCTGAGTCTCTCCAATCATTCAGATAAAAGACAATCCATTATACACTGAATAAACCCGCGATGTTAGCAAATCTACCAGCGGGTCTCCTACCCCTAATTCGACCAGTTCAGAATGTCGTCATCCTGAGTATTTTCGCTGCCATGAGAAACGGCATCCTTCTGACCATCGTCCGATTTCTGCGCTTCCTCGAACTTTTTCTGAGCCATGGCGGCGTGCATGTCGAAATCTTCTTCCAGATCCTGCGTTTCCGCCGTGTTGGCATGAATGCGATCGAGTGCATCGAACGCAAATCCCTTAATCACGAGATCTTCCGGCCCCACCTTGCCGACCTTTTCATCGGGATCCGTCGATTCCGTCGGCTTGAGCTGAAGCTGTTCGACGACAGGCTTGGCTACCCCTTCTTTCCTCATTTCTTCGAGTTCGCGTTCGGCTTCTTCGCGCTCGCGGAGAGCCTGTTCGCGTGCCGCCGCATGTTTTTCCGCCATTAGTCTGGCCATGCGTTCCTGATACGATTCCGCCGCCTTGATTTCGGGGTTCTCCGAACCGTCGAGTTCGAGTTTGAGCGCCTGAGCCTGAGCTGCAGCCTCTGATTTCCGCTTCTGTTCGGCCTCGAGTTCGCGAAGTTCCGCTTCCCTGTCGATTTCATGATGCTCTTCGCGATCATCGTCATCGAAGAAGCTGCCAAAGTCGCGGGATACCGGCTCTTCGGTTTCCTCTTCTTCTGCTGTGGGAGTCGTCTCGAGTTCAATCTGCGGAACCGCCGCAACCTGAGCATTTTCAACGATCTTAGCGTTCTCTTCATCATCGTCAGACATCTTCAGTTCCGCGGCGAGTTTCGGCGCTTCTTCGAAGAATTTCGTGAAATCACGCGCCGGCGCAGTTTCTTCGTGCGCTTCGTCCGATTCCCTTGCCTTTTCAGGTTCAGAAACGGCCGCAACCTGAGCATTTTCAACGATCTTCGCGTTCTCTTCGGCGTCGTCCGACATCTTGAGTTCCGCGGCAACTTTCGGGGCTTCGTCGAAGAATTTGGTGAAGTCACGCGCCGGTGCAGCTTCTTCGTGTTCGTCGATTTCCACGATGTCCATTTCTTCCGTCTTGTCTAGTGCTGGACTTGCCGCAGTCTGAACTTTTTCAATGATCTTTGCATTCTCTTCGTCATCGTCTGACATCTTGAGTTCCGCGGCGAGTTTCGGCGCTTCATCAAAGAATTTCGTAAAGTCACGCGTCGGCGCGGCTTCTTCGTGTTCGTCGATTTCCACGACGTCCATTTCTTCCGTCTTGTCTAGTGCTGGACTTGCCGTAGCCTGGACTTTTTCGATGATCTTCGCATTCTCCTCGGCATCGTCCGACATCTTGAGTTCCGCCGCGAGTTTCGGGGCTTCGTCGAAGAATTTGTTGAAATCGCGGCGCGGCGAATTGTCTTCCACTTCGGGCACTGAACTGACATCGGGAACCGTCGTTTTGGCAGGTTCCGGCTCGGGTTCCGGTTCCGGCTCGGGTTCTTTGTCGACTTCCATCTTCAGGCCGGACGGGAGTTTTGCTTCACTCGAGAAGAAATCGCTCGTAAACGTTTTGACTTCCCGGGCGTCATCCTCGGATCCATCGTCGAATTTCGGAATCGCGTTTTCGTCGAGGTTGTCGAAGAACGAATTGTAGTTTTTGCCGGAATCTTCGGCCTGAGCAGACTCTGCTTCGAGCCGTGCACGGATCGTTTCGTCGTCTTCGCTGGCGTGATCGTCGCCCGAGAAGAAACTGCTGTAATCCTTCGATTCGACGTGTGCATCGGAAACCGGTGCATTCTCGGTCTCTACATTCTCCCGTAACAACGCGTCTTCGCGGTTGTCCTCGCTGAAAAATGCGCTGAAATCCTTGGTTTCCTTATGGGCATCGGCATCGTCATCTTCCTGGGGACGCGGCGTGTCGTCGCCATCGAAAAATGCGCCGTAGTCCTTTTCTTCTTTGGGAGCCGATTCGGCAGATTCATCGAAAGCGCGTCTTGCGGCATCGTCGTTTTGATCGTCGTTGTCGAAGAAGTTGGAGAAATCGCGTTTTTTATCGCCATTGTCTTCACCCGATTCGTCGTCGGAGAGGCGGAGTTTTTCGGGGCCCATTTTTTCGGGTTCGATGGAAGTATGGGCTTCTTCTTCGGCAATACCTGCGGCGATTTTGGCTCGCACGGCCTCCTGTGCTCGCCTCTGTCGTTCTTCAAAAAGGGCGGCAGCCCTGGCTTCGCTCGCTTCTTTTTCGTTCTGGAACGAATCGTCGACGCCGATGTTTTCGGGGTCGATACCAGCTTCGCGCAGAATGCGGCGCGATTCTTCGTCGAGTGCGGGCATTTCAATGCGGCGTTCCGGCATTTCGGTCAGGCCGCGCAAAAAGTCTCTGTAAGCCGCAATCGCGCCCGTATTGGGCAGTTCAATGATTTGCTGGCGAAGCGCGGCAAGGGCGAGTATCGTGAGAATGGCCGTGTCGAAATACTTATGCTGGGGCATCTTGGTCGGGTGCAGCCATTCATCGCCGGCTTTCCGTGCCTGTTCCTCGACAAACGCGTCTGCGACAGGCGCGAGCAGGCCGCCGATGGCATCGAAATCGCCGCGGCACAGGCAGGCGAGCGCCGTATTGAGGGCATCGTATCGCTTCAGCTTGGGCAGGATGGATTTGGGCGGCATGCCGCGAAGTGAATCGCGTGCGGTGGCGTAATTGTTCAGGCCGACAATCGCCTCGTCGTCGAAGCCGCGCCCGATGGCGGCAATGACGCCGGCATAGGTCACGGCCGCAAGCCCCACGAGTTCGTAATAATCGGGGCAGAATCCGCGTCTGAAGCACGACGTCATCAGATTGGCTTCGCCCGTGATATCTTCGGGCGCGGTCTTGCCTATGACCATCATCAAAGGCAGGCCGTAAGTGGCTGAAAATTCGAGCGTGAGCATCGGCATGCCGCTCAAAATGCCGAGTTCCACGGGGATGATTCGACGCGTCGCAAACATCTCGGGCGGCTTGAGTTCCAGGTGCATGGCGTGGCGATCGTGCAGACATCTGGCCGCTAAAAACGCATCGTCTACGACTTCAAAGATATCGTCGCCGACGGCAAACCGAAGCTGCATCCTCCAGAGGTACCATTCGAGATTGCGGTAGTCCGTTTCATCGCAGTGTTTGAGGAAATATTCAGAGCATTCAGCGAGTCTTTTGTCGATGGCATTGGGATCAATGCCGGGAATACGGGCTTCTCCGCGGGGCTCGGGTTCGTATGGCGGTAATGATTCATTCGTGCTGCTGATTTCGTCGCTCATGGTCACATTCCTTTGTGGATATTCAGGACTCGAATATATGCCGGTTTAAAAGGGGGTGGGCGAAAAAATGTAAACGCATGGCGTATGAAATAGCCATGCGCCGGTGCGGCGTATGATAATAGCCGCACCACACGTCGTATTTTGCATGGCGTATGATAATAGCCATGCGCAAGTGCGGCGTATGATAATAGCCGCACGCCTAAAAAGAATCAGTCAATGCCGAGTTGATCGCGGGTAAAATAGGCGGGTTCTGAAGAATCGTAGCGGAGATCCCGTTTTGGCTCGAAGTAAACGAGCGGTGCTTCCCAGGCATCGTTTTCGTTGAGGAATTTGGAAAGCCGTCTCGAAATGGAGACGAGGTGCGCGAAATCCGCGGCATAGGGCGTCTCGATAAACCCGAGGCGGAATGCGGTTTCGCGGACTTTTGGCAGCGGCACGACGCCGATTGTTTTGGCATCGTCGCAGGTCACGACGCCCATCGCGGCCAGTTCGCGGACTATCCAGATGATTTCGTAAGTCAGCTGGAAGTGGCCGATATTTTCCCACAGGCCCATCGTGAGGTCGGCAACGGATTCGCTGGCGAGCAGGTCGCGGACGCCGTCTTCGCCGAGGTTTTTGAGCGCACGACGGATGATGAGCAGGTAGTGGAGGTTGCCGAAATCTTCGGCGCGGTTCGCCATGCCGCCGTTGAGCAGCGCGTCGAGAATGTCGTCGACGGACTGCGTCGAACGGATGAGGTTCGAATAGAAGCCCATTTGATTGAGCATTGCGTAGGACTGTCCGCCTTTTGACGTGTTCAGGCGGCCGCCGTAGCGGAAAAGCTGCATTGCGAGCGCCGCGAGACGGAACAGGGCGTAGAGCGGATCTTCGTCAAAAAGCTCTTTCGAGAAACCATAATCGGTGGCGGTCAGGAGTTTGCCGCCCGGGCGCGACTGCCAGAACACGCGGATGGCGCGGAGATTGTCCTCGACGAGCGATTCGTCGAGACGGAACTGCGCGATTCGGACGGCCGGTGCGCTGCCCATTTCGCCTTCGTCGTCCTCTTCCTCTTCTTCGTCGGCGGCCGCAAAGGCTTCCTTGACGAGGTTGAGCGGCGTTTCGTCGGCTTTGGGCACGATGGGCTGCACGATGACTTCGACGTGCGTCGATGAAATGGGCACGGACGCCACGGCAACGGGGGCCACGGCAACGGGCGCTGCCATCACAGGCGCGGCAGGCATGGCGACTGCGGGGGCGGCAACGGCCGGGGCAACAGGCGCAACGGGCGCGGCAGGTGCAGCGGGCGCTTCTTCAGCCGGCTCTTCCTTGGCGTCGTCATCGTCATCGTCCTTGGACGAATCGTCATCGTCGTCATCGTCGTCATCATCCTTAGACGAATCGCGATCATCATCGTCATCATCGTCATCGTCGTCATCATCATCGTCATCATCGCCTTCTTCGTCGAGCAGATCGTCCACATCGATGAGTTTGATGATCTTATCCATCGCTTCTTTGCCGAGATCGCTCAGCCCCCAGCGGATACCGACGACCTTGATATGCTCGCTGGCTTCGAGCCACAGCATCCAGTAACGGAAATCGACGAGCGTGAGGTACGTGCCGGGATACACGTAACTCGTCAGGTAACGGTACATTTCGTTGGTGGAATAGAGGCGTTCCGCGATGCCGTCCATGACGTATTTCATCAGGATTTCATTCTTGGAAGTCAGATGCTGGAAGAGATGCCGTTTGCGATCCTCCGGATCGATGATTTTGAGCAATTTGCTGAGGAAATCGCCGCATTTGATTTGTTTTTCATTCGTGATGTCGACATCGAGGAAACGGAGAAGCGTTTCAAAGCGTTCCTTGTCAAAGAAATCGTGTTCCTTGAAGAAGCGCTTGAGAGCCTTCATGTCAGGCTTTTCTTTCGTAATGAAATTGGCAATGAGCCCAAGTTTCGGCAAAAGTTCCATGGCATTGCAGCCAGCCAGAACAGCATAATTAACTTCCTGCATAATATTAGCCTCATACGGTTAGGATCATCTGCAAAGCGCAGTCGAAAAAACAGAGCCATTTTACACGTATGATGGGGATTTTCGCAAGGTTTGTGTGCTATCGCCACGCCTTTTAGAAAAAAGCACATCGATCCGCAATGAAATGCGGATCATAAGGAAATATGCGGAAATGGGAAAAGTATGGCGTGTCGATACGCACACAACGTCCTGCTATTGGCAAGCCAATACGCAGGACGAACGATTTTTATTCCTTGATGAAATAGTAACCTTCGACGACCGTGATCTCGTGGGTTTCGCGGATTTTGGGAATGAGTTTGTCGCGAACGAGGACGAGTTTTTTATTGAGGATATCGGCAACCTCGGTGGGTTTGAGGCGAGCTGTTTTGAGGAGTTCCACGACAATTTCGCAGATTCGCGTCTGCGGGAGTCTTGGCATTTCGACGACGGGAAGCGCGATTTCGTCGAGTTTTGCACGGCCGATCTCGGCGAGTTTCGGCGGCATGGCATCAGCGGCTTTGGGCTGGACAGGCATTGGGGGTGTCTGAACGGTTTCGGCTGGCTGTTTGGTTTGGGTACTGTGGGCCGCGGTATTGCCTGCGAATACAGGCTTTCTGGCTGGAATTTGGGGATTCGTCGTCGAAGATGCCCTCAAAATGTTGAGCTCGTCTTCGAGTTCGGCTCTTGCGGCTGCTTCCAGCTGTGCCTTGATATCGATTTTTTCGGTTTCTTTTGCGGGCGAAGTCCTGGCTTTTGCAGAGGCTTTGGCTTCCGCAAGTTTCGATTCGATCCGCTTGAGTTCGTCATCGATCTGTTTTCGGCTGCCATCTGCACTGGCTTCAAGGGATTGCTTTTCGGCGGCCAGTTGTTCACGCCGCATTTTCTCAAGTTTGGTTTTGCTGGGAATTGTGCTGACACTTTGGAAGGCGGCATTGGCTAATCTGAGGGCATTGGCGTTTGCTGCATTGATTTTTGCCGTCTTGCTATCAGGATTAATCATTTTAGGCTGCGTCGGATAAGGTTTTGGAACTCTGGTATCGGTTTTCTTCTCTTCCTTTTTGGAAGCGGCTTCGGCTTTGGCTATCTTGTCTGCAACGGCGATTTCACTGAGGAGTTGGACTTGTTCTTCAAAGAATTTTTTCTCTTCCTCATTCTTGGGTTCTGCACACTGGAATGCGTGAATGAGGGCACTGAAATTTTCAGGTGTCCTTTCAGGCGGCAGTTTGCCCGGATATTTTTTCGTCAGTGATGGCGGCAAGATGGGGGGAAGTTTTTCACCGAAAGCGCATTTTTGCTGGGAAAGCGGCATGATGCTCTCGTTAAATCCTGTCGGCACATCCGGCTTTGTCTTGCGTTCCATGTCGATTTGCAAAGGTTCGTCGCTTTGCTCCCAGTCGATTTCTTCATCACCGAGATCTGCGCCTTTAACCCGTCTCAAATCCCACAGTTGCTTGACTTCCTCTTCCGTGCAATGCTCGACGTTGCCATTTCTGTAAACGAAGCAACCGGCGCAATCCGATGTGCTGAAAGAGTTTTTGTCGACGAAGAGCGGGGCCGAAGACAAATCCTCGGGATTAAGCCTGACCGCGATGACTTTGTTCTTCTGGAACTCAACGGTTTCGATAAACCCCAGGTTTTTCGGGCAATCGCTGATATTCTTTCTGTCATTAAAGGCGGTGAGCAGGTTCTTTTTGATTTCTTCCGGCCGTGCAATGCTTTTTACAAAGAAGGAGGCGTCGCCGTCGGTTCCATATTTTTTCATGCCGAGAATGATGACACCACCGCCGGAGTTCGCGATCGCGGAACACGCTTTCCAGAACTCGTTATTGGGTTTGGGCATCAAAAATGCGATAAGAATTTTATCATCCGCGATGTTGAGCTTTTTACGGACATCGGATTCGAGAATTTCATTCGATGCACGAACGGTATTTTTAAATGGAATGATGGGGCCCTGGGATGGCCGTTCGATGTCCTCGAGCGGTTTGAAGTTTGTATCGGTTCGCTCGATATTAAGCGAATCTCCCATCATCGAAGACATATAAGTCGAACGGGAAAGAAACTGGCCTTTGTTGCCGTTTCTACTCATATTGACTGACTTGTATGCGTTACTCGACATGGCAGGCTTTCTGTCCTGTTCGGATTTCTTTACGAGTCCGATGGGAGCAGCTAATTTTCCAGTTCTCGGGTTTGGAAATATTTTCTTATTGGTTCCGGCTGAACGTTTAATGGCGAGCAAATCGACGGCGCTAATCGGCGTAGGCTTTTTCTTTTCAATCTTGTTCGCCTCATTTTCCTGATTGGCTTTTGCAACGCGTTCCTGGCGGCGTTTGAGAATTGCTTCGCGGCGATCGCCTGAAACCACGTTGGTGGGCTGAACTGCCGCAACTGTGTCCTGCTTTGGTACGGACACGCCATAAATCTGTTCGAGTTTGGCCTGGTAATTATGATTCTTTAGAACGACAAACGTGTTGCCGTTGAGCTTTTCCCTCGCAATAATTCCAGCATTTTCAAGCCTGTCTGCACATCGAAAAATATCAGCGAGTTTAAGGCCTGTTTTGTGACAAATAGCTACAAGTGATTCACGTTTAGAATCCGCCAAAACTGTTAGAAATTTTAAAGACTGTTCAAACTCATTTGAGGTCGCAGATGAAGCCATGACATCTCCGTCAGATAAATTATATTAAACCTTCTCAGCCATCGGCAAAATAAAAGCCCCCGGGCATTTGAAGAACTTCATTCATTTCGAATCTTAAGAAAACGGATTTTCTCGCAATTCTTTCAATTCCTTAAATCGTGTATATAAACATCACCAGTTACGCACGGAAAATAAGGAAACCGTGTAAACAGTATAGCGTAATAAAAACTATTAGACAATAAATTATTGTTGTGAACAGTAACTATTGGTAACAGTTCAGACACTAATGGCGGTTTTTTTAGTCCGTATTCCTACCGCAATTAGGCAATAGGCAGTAGGCAGTAAGCAGTAAGCAATAGTTCGTCAACTGATGATAAGTCTGAATTCAGAGTTTAGCCCAATCCATGAATGTGGCTGTAAATACTAAAAAGTGAACACTTTTTAAGTAGGTAACGGGTGAGCGTAGCGAACGCCTTCCCCTCTCCCATTGGGAGAGGGGGCCGCGTAGCGGCGGGTGAGGTCTTTATAGTTACAGTTTAAATTACATACTCATAATGAAGTTTTCTAATATATATATCGCTCGCCAAATCTGGCGAGCGATTTGTCCGTAATATGCGAATAAAACGCGTTCAAATCCGCGTATTTTCTTAATTTCCGTTCTTTTCGCTGAACCGTCGTTTCACTTCGAAACAGAAATCGTCGAGCACGGAATCGGGAATCGGGTCGCCGTTAAAGCTCAGGCAGAGCGACAGCAGTCCTTCGCGTTCGGCGATATGATAGAACTGGCTTTCGGCAATCTTGCTCGGCATGCATTCGAGCGGTCCAACGCTGACGACGCCTTCTATCTCACCCTTTCGATACGCGTGGAGTGGTGTTCCAATCGTCAAAATTTCCTCGCCAACGAGATCCTTGCGCAGATATTCCGAGGCCGTGTTCAGAATGCCTGCAACCTCATGGCGGTGTCCCCATTTGAGCGCTTTTGCCATCGGTGCCCGCATCATCCTGATAATGTGCATGACAAAGTGGGATATAACCATTTCCATCGGCGTGTCGGCCGTGCACAGGATTTCTTTGTTCACGATATCGATGTATTCAATCCATTCGTTGAAATGCGCAAACATCACGCGCACGCCCCTCGATTCGAGCGCATTGACGATATAATCATTTGCAGCGGGATCGTTGCGGACATACATTTCGCCGGTGACGCAGACCGTCGGGACGCGCTTGTTCGTTTTAATTGCCGCAAACTCGCGAGCGGCTTTTTTGATGATATCGACCATGCCGAAGAATCTTCCGCTCAGGATTTCGTATGCGAGCACAGGCTGCCAATTGTCCGGAACCGGTGTCTTTTCGATGCACGCGAGGAGTGCTTTGAGTGCCCTCTGGTAAATGACATCCGCCGCACCAGGACGTGCTTCGACGGGACGCACGTCGTAAAGTGCCGCCATCAGGGTGTCGCATGCCACAAATCCCGCATAAATGAGAACGAATGTCAGTTTTGACACGCCTTCTGAATAGTCGACATCGCAGAGCGACCACGTCTTGACGCGATGATCGAGACCAAGGCGTTTGAGCACGATTTTGTCGAGCAAATTGTAGCATCCGAGACGGCATGGGCCATTCGATCGCGGCATGAAGAAGACGAGTTTCTCGTCCTTCGGTGCCTTCTGGACGTATTCGAGCAGTGATCCAAGCGTGATGAGCATGGGGAGGCATTCTTTGCCGGATGTATATCGACGCCCGAGTAGGAGCGTTTCACGCGTAGGAACGGGAAGACAGACATTGTCTGCTTTCGCACCTGTAAAGGCTGCGGCGATGATCAGCGCATTGTCCCCCATTCTCGGAATCAGTATTTTGGCCTTTTTCCGTTTTGCTTCGACGATCGGCGTGTTGCTTTGCTCGATCTCGTGCAGGTCATTGGGCACGCCCTGTTCCGGAAGCGTCTGATATTCGCGGATGCAATGGAGAAATGCCTCGATTCTCGTTTTGGTGCCGGCGTCGCCGCTATGTCCGTCGGTTTCGATGATGGTATAAGGCCGTCCCTGCATGATGAACTGGAAGAAATGCAGGTTAAAGCTGTCGGGGCCGCATCCATAGTTGCTGCACCAGATGGCATACTGACCGGGCGTCTTTCGGATCTGCGTGGCTGCCCTGAGATTGATTTGCCCATAGCTCCAGTAAATATTGGAGTAGAGCGGTTCGTCTTCTTCGATGGGATAGCAGTCGACTGGAATTGCCATGGCCCCTTGTCCTCTTAAAAGCGCGGGGACATTGCTGTTCAGGGCATTGTTGTGGATCGTATAGTTCCTGCCGAGAACGATGACGGGAATGATTTCGTGATCCCGGGCAAAGGCCAGGGCTTTTCGTCCGATCGTGAGCAGTTCCTCGTCGAACAGTCTCTGATTCTCGACGGCTTTGGCAAATGCCCGTGAGAAGTCGGATTTCGAGGCACCGAGTCTTTCGGCAAGTTTGAGACAGCAGTTCTGGAAAATGCAGCTCTTGAGATTTCCCGGGCCGAGGTCGATGACGGGATCGATCACGCGGGCCGAATGGATTTTCAAATCGTGCATGAGGAGATCGGGACTGGATTGAACGACGGGGCAAATTGCCGCATTTTCCTCATCCCCTGAAAACTTTCCGCACCGCATCATGGGCCAGAACAAATAATCGGCATCGGAGGCAGCCATCTTTGCCGCGACACCCTGGTAATGTTGCATCGGTGCACAGAAACGGACATTGCTTCCATCGAGACCGCGGCGAAGGTCGTCGAGCGTTCCGCCGTGGAAAATGCGCAGGTCGTAGCCGAGTTCGTACAGGAATGAGGCAAAGAAGACGAAGAGCGTCTTGAGCTGGAATTCATCGCTGATGGCGATCGAGTGATGGCCTCTTGCGGGCATTTGCGCCACAATACGATCAATGGATTCTGCCCGCATCCTGAAGGGATCGGGGGCACGATCCGGGAGTTTTCCGGCCGAAATGCCGCGATCCCATAGCGAGCAAGCGCCACCCCATGTAAACTGAAGCTTTTTGCCGTTCACGAGAACGACAATCCGGTCGATCTTGCAGTGGTTTCCGGAACCGCCGCAACCACGGTTCGAATTACAAACGAACGTATTTCTTTCGACGAGTTCGGCGGCTGTAAAGAGCGCCGGATCACAATGTACACTGACTTTCTTCGCCGATTTGCGAGCCAGTCTGGCAATGCCAAAGGCTCCAATCGTACCCGGATTTGGCGGTATGATGACTTCGGCATTCGTCTGGCGCACGACGGCAGCCGCGAGTGCAGGCGTACAGAAAGGCATACCCTGGCAGAAGATAACGCTCCCCACAGAACGGTTGCCCTTGACGCGATAGAAGTAGTTCAGAATGACGGAATCGTAAATGCCCGCAAGAATTGCCGATGTCTCAATGCCTGCGGCCACGGCTTCTTCGATGACCTGCGTCATAAAGACGGAACAGTGCTGGCCGAGGCTGACGCCGCGATTTCCCGAAAGCGCGAGTTCGGAAAGCATCGAAAGGGACTTGATATCCTTAAACTTGCGGCCCTGTTCCTCGATAAACGAGCCCGTGCCTGCTGAGCAGGCTTCGTTCATCGCGGCGTCGACGATACGTCCTTCAGCAAGGCGAATATACTTGGCATCCTGACCGCCGATTTCGAATATCGTATCGACGCGTGGCTCGATCGTTCTGGCACCTTCCGCATGAGCTGCAATTTCGTTGAGGACGTAGACGCACTCGTTGCCATAGCATGAGGAAAGCATGGAACCTACGATTTCCCTGCCTGAACCCGTCACGCCAAAAGCCATGATGCTCGTCTTGCCTTCAGTTTCTTTTACAAAGTCGAGCATGAGTTGTCTGGCGGCTTCGACTGGGTTGCCATTCGTCCGTAGATAACCTTCCCAGCAGACATCTCCGAGACCGGTATCTTCATCGGCAACAATCGCCACTGCTTTGGACCCCGTTGATCCGATGTCGAATCCGAGGACGACATTCATGCCGTCCTGAACCTTGTGTAATGGCACGGGTTCCAGGCGTTTTACCTTGTCGAGATAAGTTCTGAGCGGTGGGATTTCATCGAATTTGCGCACGCTCCCGGGTTTGAACAACGACTCGGAATCCCCGGGGATTGGGTCAGCCCCGCATTCAGCCGCGAGACAGGCACAGCCGACGGCTTCGATATAAAACTGGGAAAGCTCCGTCTGTTCGAGGAGGTTCAGCCCGTTTTTTGTACAAAACTTGTCAAAGTGGCGACGAATTCTCGCCGATCTCGTGACGCCGCCGCTCAGAACCAGATTTTTCGGGCACATGGACGGTTTGACGAGCGCCTGGACGTTGTCGCAAATCGCATCATAGACGCCTGCCAGAATAGCGGCCTGGTCTTCACCGCGATTGGCGAGGTGTGTCATGTCGGTTTTCAGAATAACGGGGCATCTGCCAGAAAGAACGCATGGTTTTTCAATGCTTTCGCATTTCTCATCTGCCTGGGACAAATCGAGATCAAACCGTTCGACGAGCTGTCGAAGGAAGTTGCCTGTTCCTTGTGAACATCGGGAATTTTCGCGGAAAACATCGGCTCCGCCACCGCGTCTTTCGAGAACGCTGAACCCGTTGCAACCAATCGTGACAGCCGTCAGTGGGGCATCCCCAAATAACTGGGAAAGCCCGCGTTTCTGAACAGCCTGTCCCGGATAATTCTGAATATTGAGCATGTTTGCAAATCGACCGCAGAGCGCAATCTTTTCCACGCCTTTTTGGCGAAGAAGGGAAAAC
This sequence comes from Myxococcota bacterium, assembly GCA_045597285.1. Classification (GTDB taxonomy): domain Bacteria; phylum Myxococcota_A; class Bradymonadia; order UBA4248; family UBA4248; genus UBA4248. The sequence continues at coordinate 8,036 of JAZODZ010000533.1, read as the reverse complement.
ACACTGCGAAGTGCCGCCTCGACGGTTTTTTCATGCGACACCATGCCAAATTCGAGCACCTTCAAGGGCGAATTATCAATCAATACGTACTTAATGGTTTCCGCCCCAACGTCAATGCCTGCATATTTCATCGTTATATTTCACCTCTGTTTTTGTTTGGAATCTGGCAAGTTATGGAAGAAGTGTTCCACGGAATGCACGGTTTTCCCCACTATGGTTCGACACTATCAACACTTCACTCATTGGATAAACTGCATATATCTGCTGAATAAGTGCCGTCTAACATCCTCCAGCCAGCGCCGCCGTTATGCGGCGCAAAAAACTGACATATACACAACGAATGTCAAAAAAGTAAAAAGAATATTCAGAACACAATCGACAAAAGCACATTCTCAATTAGTTATTGTGATAATCTAGCAGGTTAAGTCCTGTTTTCACACCTAAAGGAGGAAAAAAATGTCTTTATTCGATTGTCCACTTTACACGATTCGTAGAAAATTCGCGCTTGGTACGAAATTCACGCTGACGGCGACAACAGGCGAAATTATTGGATTCTGCCACCAGAAAGCGTTCAAACTTAAAGAAGACATTCGCATCTATACCGACGAGAGCAAATCGACCGAACTCGTCAACATTCAGGCGCAGCAGGTGATTGATTTTTCAGCTAAATACGATGTCAAAACCCCGCAGGATGACAAGAACTGGGGCGTTTGGCAGCGCAAAGGTCTGTCATCGATCGTCCGCGATACCTGGGAATATACTTCCCCCGATGGCGAAGTGATGACGCTCGAAGAAGACTCGATGGGCATGGCACTTCTCCGCCGTTTCCTGTCCAACCTGATTCCTCAGTCATTCGCATTGAAGAGTGGCAATGAAGTCATCGCGGAATTTCATCAGCGCTTCAATCCATTCATCTTCAAAATGGATGTAAAACTCATTTCCCCGAAAGCTCAGGACATCGCTCCTGCTATCGCGGCTGGCGCGATTTTGCTTTGCGCCATCGAAGGAAGACAGCAATAGGCCGCAACCGTGATTGATGTAGACCACTTTCGAGGTTCATATCGTGGTGAATTCCGTTGAGCCCCCGGCGCATTGCGCCGGGGGCTCATTTGAAAAGACGGAACGCGTGCCGTATGCAATAGGCACGCGACGCTCGCCGTATGCAATAGGCGAGCTCTTCTTATACATCAATAAACGTCGAAATATCGCCATCGATTCTCTGGCAGATGAACTCCTTAAATCTATCTTTAAGCCTGGATTCTAGCTGTCGGATTCGTTCCTTGCTGATGTGATATTCGGCACCGAGTTCTGCAAGCGTGACGGGGTCGTCGGCCATGAGACGACGGTTCCAAAGTGCCAGTTCACGCGGATCCGAAATCGTGGAAGCAAACTCGGTCATAATGACGTGGACTTTGTCGTAAAAGTCTTCATTTGCAACGGTTTGCTCGGGTGAGCTGCTGTTATCACGGAGCAGTTCGCCAATCGTGACGTTTTCGTATCCTTGCGCATTCTGATCAATGCTCAGCGCCGGTGCATCGAGATGCCTGGAGACATCGATGACATCTTGTTCCGAAACGCCCAGTTTTTCGGCGACCAACGCCGGCGTCGGATTCGAATAGCCTTCCTGCCGCAACTGTGCCCGAGCTTTTTTGAGGTTGTAAAAGAGTTTTCGCCCAGCTCGCGTCGATCCAATGCGGATGGGCTGGAAATGATTCATCAAGTAATTGAGAATCATCGCCCGAATCCAATATTGGGCATAAGATGTAAATTTGACATGCCGGTAGGGATCGTAACGCTGAATGGCCTCAGAAAGCCCGACATTGCCTTCCTGAATGAGATCGAGAAGATTCGCCCACCGCCGTTTGTATTCACGGGCAATCTTGACGACGAGTCGGAGGTTTGTCATGACGAGCAGTTGTGCGGCTTCGAGATCATTTTTCTGTTTGTAGCGAACGGCAAGCTTCTGTTGGTTGTCGGCATCGAGAATCGGATGATTGCGAATGTGCGAAAGATAGAGCGTGAGCGGATCCGATGTGTTTTCTGACGCATAATAATTCGGCTTGAATGCCGAACGCAGTGCAATCATCCCCTCGCTAGAATCGACATCGACATCCATCGTGTCGTAATGCTTTTCGTAGCCGTCCCCGGCATCCTGATTCGCAAAAGTTGGATCGGGAAGCAAGTCTGGATCCGTGACGTCGATATCGGGAAAATCGAGATCGGCGTTCATCGCATCTTCTGAAATATCGTTAAAAATGGCTTCATCATCAAGGACATCGACCTCGGAGCCATCAATATCGACGTTTTCATTGAGCTTTACGATCTGATTGTTTTCGTCATTCTGTGGATTAATTTCGTTTTTTTTAATTCTTTTCATCAATTTGCCTCACAAAACCAGAGGACTCATACACAAGAATAAACATTGAAACAAAATTGAAAAGCCCTCACGAAGAAAAAAAGCGCAATGTAGGTGTGTGAGGGTAATTATTAAGCCTGAATAGCTCAAAGATGGTAACAGTTCAGCCTCTTTAAAAAAAATCAAAAAAAAATGACCCCCAAGTGTCACAAAATTCATTTTTTGTCATCATCTTGTGTGTATGCATTGACGCATCACTCGACATGAGGAGGTAAAAATGTTTGCATCTGGCTTTACATAACGGTTTGAGCACTGACCATCATATCGTGCGGCCTGCCCCTTGGTCAGGGAACGTGATCGCTGTATCTGGACGCGGATACGGATGAACGCGGGTTGCACTCGCCAGGCACATTCTGGACACTCATTTTTTACGCGGCTTGAACGCGGAAAGGGGGTGGTGTGCCAGGCCGCGCGTTTGTTGGGCTAGGCGGCGGCTGGCGGGCGGGAATGGGAGAGAGAGGAAACCCTGTTTCCTAGGAGATCTATGTCTGGAGATCTATGTCTGATTTTTGCCCTACGACCCCCTGATAATACTGCATGTCTCAATGTGTTTTCACCTATGCTATCGGTCGATATGCCGTGCGATGCTGTGGTTATCGTACGCATGCCGTGGGCGTACGTTACACGACGTTCATGGTTATGATTATGATGCCTTCCAGGCGCTGTTGCGGCGCGTATACGGTAGCTGAACTGTTACCAAAGATGTGTTTCGGAATGAAGCGGTGCTTTATTTATTTGGAATAGATTTTTATAATAGCGCTTTTTTTTGAGCGGCAGTTGATGCTGCAATTAATAAAAACTACGTAAAGGATAATAAAATGGCCGGTTTCCGAACAGAACACGATCTCATTGGCGAATATCAGGTGCCCGCAGATGCGCTTTATGGCGTTCATACAGCCCGAAGTGTCGAGAATTTTCCACTGACAGGCAGAAGAATGCACAAGGCGTGGATTCATGCCATGGGTGATGTCAAGCACGCTTGTGCCCGCACATCGCGATCGCTTGGCGCATGGAAAGACGATGCGGCAAAGGCGGATGCCATTGAGAAGGCGTGCGTTGAATTTGCCGAGGGAAAACTGGATGAATCCGTGGTCGTGGATCCACTCCAGGGAGGCGCTGGCACGTCGCTAAACATGAATACGAATGAAGTCATTGCCAACCGTGCTCTCGAGTTGCTTGGCCTTGAGAAAGGTACGTATTCCCGTGTTTCACCGCTCGATGACATCAATTACCAACAGTCGACGAACGATGTCTGTCCGACGGCATTAAAGCTCGCGATCGTCCGTCAAATCGATAATTTCTTGCCGCATTTGAAGACGCTGGAGCTTTCGCTTCGTCAACAGGCCGACCAGCTTTCGGATGTCGTCAAGGTGGGGCGCACGCAGTATCAGGATGCCGTTCTGACGACGCTTGGATTCGAGTTCAAGGCTTATGCCGAGGCTCTGGCGCGTGATTTCGCGAGATTGGTGCAGGTTCGGAAGGCATTTTTCCACGTCAATCTCGGCGGGACTGCGATTGGAACGTGCGTGAGTGCATCGCATGCCTACGTCGAAAAAGTCGTTGGCACTCTGGCGGAAATTACCGGGATGGAATTCGTTCAGAACGACGACTTGATCGATGGCACGCAGAATCTTGACGATTTTGCGGCGATCAGCGGTACCGTGAAGGCGCTCGCAGTTTCGCTTTTGAAGATGTCGACGGATTTCCGTTTCATGTCGTCAGGGCCGCAGGCGGGGATTAGTGAAATTGCACTTCCGGCCCGTCAGGCCGGCAGCTCGATCATGCCTGGCAAGGTCAATCCCGTCATTCCCGAGGCCATGACACAGGTTTGCTTCACTGTCATCGGTCATGATACGGCGATTACGTATGCCACCAGTCAGGGCAATCTCGAACTGAATGCGTTCCTTCCGCTCATTGCCGATTGCCTGTTGAATGACTTCGATCTGCTCGGCAATGCATGCCGCATGATGGTCGAAAAATGCGTTCAGGGCATCGTGCCGAATGTCGAGAAATGCCAGGCAGGTGTGGCCTCCTCGACGGCCTTGATTACTGCAATGGTTGCCCGTATCGGTTATGATCGCGCCTGCCAGATCGGAATCGACGCGATCCATGAAGGCAAGTCCATCCGTGCGAAATTGCTGGAGTTGAAGCTCCTGGATGAGGCCGAGATCGATGCTCTGACGAGCGCTGCTGTCGTGCGTTCGACGATGGCTGACAGGGCAAGACATCAGCATTAAGCAACTGCTCCCGCAATTGGCCAATGAATTAAACCCCGTAGGAGTTCCCCCAAAATATGCGTTTTGCATGGGAAACTCCTACGGGGTTCATAATGTGTGTGGATGCCCTTGAACCCCCGGTAGGCGCCCGGCTATTGCATACGCCGGGCGTGGCCGCGGCTATGGCTTTGCCATACGCCGCGGCTTTTTTATTTTGCGCCCCGGTGCCGCCTGACACACTACCCCCCTTTCCGCATTCAGGCCGCTACGCGCCAACCGGGGGCTACAAATCTGGAAACTTCACCCGGGTATTTTACTTGGCGCAACCTGTATTATCGTCGTTGCAGCCTTTTTTGCAGGACTTGATGCTGGCGGGATCGGGAATGTCGATGAGTGTTCCGTCTTCGAGCCGCGTGCAAGTATAGGTTGCTGTGACGCCTGTGTAGATATTACATGACGACGTGACTTTTCCGGGTTTCGTACAGAGGTAATAGCAATCCGCGAAGTCTGTGTCGTCTACGATGCAAATCTGACGTTCACTGGCGCAATCGAGACCGGCCACAACCCCGTTGTCGCACCATGCCGCCGAGCCTTTAATGCACTGATCCGGGAAGGATTCCGCAGTACACGATGAGAATTCTTCGTCGAAAAGTTTTTTGCATTCGAGGCCTTTCTCATCGCAGATATCGGTGCAGGTATGGTTGAGTTTTCCAACCCAGACGAGTCCTGTTTCTGTTTCTGTGCACGTGTAGTCGACAACGCCACTGTATTCGTTCTGATCCTCGCAAACCGATTTGACGGCACCTTTTTCGGTGCAGGTTTCTACGCATCCAATCGTTCCGTCGATTTTCATGCAGTGATAGTTTTCGCCACGGTCACGGCAATTTTCTGCCATCACGGTTTGATAGCTGACGTTGCAGTACACGGCGATATCGTCTTTACAGGCGTCGGCGGATGAATCGGAGCATTTGGTGCCTTCCTTCTCATCGAGCAGGACACATTGTCCCGTTTCGCGATCACAAGATTTGGGGCAGAGATCGAGGGTGGTTTCGTCGACGATCCAGGCATAGACGCCATCGGCGATTTCGGTGCAGACTTTTTCGCCGGCAGCATCGACCATGTAAAGCAACGGAACTTGTGAACAGGTCGCTTTGCGGGTTCCTGCTTCTTGTTCCGTGCACGGGCTTGTACACGCGGCATTGCCTTCGCCGTCGATCACGCATGAAGAACCTTCGGGGCAGAGGTCGCCCGTCCAGTAATTGCCGTAATCTTCATCGTGATAGCAGTACATCGAATAGGTTTTGTCTGCCGAACACGATGCGGGTTCGGAACCGGTACAATCGGCATTTTCCTTGTCAAACCTGCATCCGGTGTTTTGGTCATTGCAACCTGTATAGCAGTAGTCGAGTACTTTTCTGAACCGATAATTCTGGCCGTCATCGGCTGTTTCGCAGACGGACTGGACGACGTAATAGAGGCCGTAATCTTCGCTGTAGATGCATTCGTTGAGCGGTTCGGAGGGAGTGTCACAGGTTTTGGCGCAAGAGGCGAATCCGTCGAGGGTTTTACTGATTTGGCAGGACGAATCGCCGGCGCAGTATTGTGCGGCGACAGTATCTTCGGTGCAATAGGCGAGCAGGTTGCCGACGCATCGATCTGCATAAGAGTCGGCATTGCATGACTGGCCTTTGTCTTCGATGACCATGTCGATGCATTTTCCGTCACGGCATCCTGCGGCACACGACACGCTGTACGGCTCTGAATCGGGGCATGATGCGTTGAGCGAGTGACCGTTACACGTGTAAACGCATTGTGCTTTCTTGCACGCGGCCAGCTGTGCGTCGGAACAGTTTTGGCCAGTCTCGCAGTTGCAGAATGTGACAATGCCGCAGGCGTTGCGTTCTGCATCGGTACAATTGGAGCCTGTCGTGCAGTCACAGGTTGCTTTAGGGGCGCATTGCGTTCCGGAACAGCCGTTGCTGCACGTCTGGGACATGATCCATTGATTGCTGTGGCAGACCCATTCCGCATTGTTTTCGCATTTGACGGCGTTTTCGTTGCAAGTTTGGGGCGTTTCTTCGCCCGTTGTTCTGGCACATCTGGCTGAACGAACGGGATTGCCGTTTACGCCAGGTGCAATGTATTCGCAGTAATAGCCCGTGCTGCATGACATGACCGTCAATGTGCCCTGATTGCAGAACATATAACGTTTCATGTCGAGGCATTCAGCCGGATATGTGTCGTCGCAATCCAGCGAGTGATCCTGGCTTTCGTCGCAACTAGTTATGGCGAGTGCCATTGCGGTGCAAATGCTGATAAAAATGATTCTTTTCATCGGATATTCCTAAAAAAAGACCGCCTGCCAAACTCGGCCGGCGGTCTGATAGTGAGTACTTGGAAGGGTTATTTCTTTGGTACACAAGTGGCTGGTTCATTTGCTCTTTCCGAGCAGTATGACTTCTGAGAGCACTCGGTACGGATGAGTGTACCGCTGTTGCACCACATATAACTCGAGGCGTTGAGACATTTTGCCTGATAGGTAGCCACATCGCAGTCCAAACTGTGATCTTCTTCAGAACAGGCACCGAAAGCAAAAATAGAAGCCAGACAAAGAACGATAAATCCGTGTTTCATGAATGCTCTCCTCTTGTGTATACTGAGACAAGCGTCGATCAACAAACAAATACCAGTCTTGATTCTTATCAGATAAGCATGGCAATATCAAATGTGATCATCGGAGCTGATGTGATAAAAAGCCCGAATTATCAGAACAAAACAGATTGGAGTTCAGCCGTGACAGAAGAAGAAATGAAAGAAAAAATTGAGCGGATCAACAATTTCTGGAAGCTCCCGCGCCCGAAAGCCGAAGGTGCGGAAGAAAAGAAAAAACTGGTTCCAATTCACGATTTCGACAATCTGGAATTTACATCCGATGAACACGTCAAGGCGGTTCGCGAGTATTACGAAGCGCGGGATCGGAAAGACGGCTGAGTTCTTTTGGGGAGGGCGCGGCCTGGGCGTCGAGATCGCTTTTAACGGAATCAAATGCACGGTTCGGGCGATAGGCGCAGAAATACGGATGCGATGTCGTGACCCCCGCATTCGCATGCGTATAGGAGAAATCGTCGTTGCAGTCGTGCCCGTAATCGTGATTTGTGCTGCGTTATACGGTGTTCTGGTAAAGTACACGGTTTTGTTGGTGAGGAGGAGGTCTGCGCGGATAGCGGCGATCAGCTCGTCTGCCCCGCCCCCTCTCCAATGGACTAAGGAAGGGACAATTGCTGTAAATGATGCAAATAATAGAAGCCCGTAGGGCTTCACGTTTAGTAGCCCCCGGTTGGCGCGTAAGCGCCTACCGGGGGATTAGGTCATTCAACCATAACCATCCCCGTAGGGGATTCCCC
>JAZODZ010000532.1:0-7817 GCA_045597285.1 Myxococcota bacterium | reverse complement strand
TTTAACCCCCGGTAGCTAACGCAACCGGGGGCTACAAATATGAAAGCCCTACGGGCTTTTGTCTAGGGCTGAATAGTTACTATTGTTCAGACGCTAATGGCGTTTCTGAGTTACGCGGGCGAGACGCCCGCAAGAGTCGCGGTTTTAGGGTTCGTTTTTAATTAAACGGGCCGAAGTGGCGAAGATTTTCGGGAAGGACGGTATCGGGGACGTCGTGATTCATGGCGGCCATGCGTCTTTTCCGTATGGCGGTTCGGTGCCACAGGGCGATGCAGAGTGCGATGGCGGCGAACAGAGAAATCATGAAGAAAAGTCCGTCATGCGAGAAAAGGGATGCGAGGATGTTTTCTCCGCGTGACATATTTTCTTTCCAGATGGCGTGTGCGGCTTTTGGGGAACGGCCAAAGGCGGCGGTAAAAGCCTGGTCGAAGGGCGTGCCTTCGGAAACGCTTTTGAGGAGTGATTTCATGGCCTCGTCGCCGTGGGTGTTGACCAGCCAACTGACAAAATGGGCGCTTTCTGCGTAGGCGAGGTCGACGATGGTTCCGTTTTTTGAAAAAGCGGCATCGAGTTCCTCGAGGGGGAGAATTTGTCCGGCCATGGCAGATTTTCCGAGGGATTCGGCGCGTTCAAGGCTCCAGTCATTGGTCGAAGTCATGGCCAGGCCTTCGTAGAACCAATGCGGGAAATAGTTGTTTTGGGAATATCGATGGAGTGCGACGTGATTGAGCTCATGAGCGAGCGTGCGTTCAGGTTCGATGCGCGTCGTGCCGTTGGGAGCCAGACGAATGAGGATGACGTTGTCACCGAGGAGGGTGAGGCCGGATGCCCAGTCCGGGCCGCGTCCCTTTGAACCGAGTGCATCGAAATACTGATTGATGCTCGGTAGAAGGTAGACGTGGACGTCGGCTACGGTTTCTGGCGGGAGAAATCGCAGCGTTTTCTCGCGAGCAGACTGGGCAGTCGCAATGACGGCCTCTGCTCGCTGACCATACGCCCGGGTGAAGTAAAAATGAAGTGTGGCACTGTCTTGTTTTTCGAGATTCTGGATGACAGGGTGCGTGATACGGCGTTCATTTCCAAGCCATTGCTCGACTTGCGATGGCGCGACTGTCAGGCTAAAGGATTCGGTATGGGTTCCCTGGGCAAAAACAGATGCAGGGATGAAGAAAAGGACAAACAATAGGGGGAGAATCGTCTTCAATATATGAGATTTTTTCATAATCACCTCCGGCACCGTAAGTGATGGTGCAAAGGACAAAGTGAACACGGAAAAATCGATGTCAATTGCGCCGGAAAAAAGTTTGGACGATTATGCTCCATGTAGGTGTGTGAATTGATTTTGGTCTTCTCGGGGGCGGAGACAGAAAAGGCCGGCAATTGCCGGCCCGTGAAAAAAGGATTTACTTGAGTGAAAAAGCGGCGACGATATCGGTATCGACTGGCCAGTCGCCATCGAGTTTCTGGTTGAGAAGGATGACGACTCGTTTGCTGTCGGGAGTCCAGAAGGCATTCTTGATGCTGATGGCTGCGAGTTTTGTCTTTGTCGGATTCGTATAAACGGGGGCATAACCGAGTGTCATGGAGTCAGTACCGGCAGAGAGCGTGAGCTGGAGATTTTCCCCGATGACCATGCCGCCAAGTGTGTAACCAGCTGGGGCGACTACGCCTGCCGTATATCCTCCCTGAATTCCAAACACCGAAACCTCTTTGGATTTGAGTGCGGCTTCGAGCGATGTGGATTTGAGCGGATAAACGAGGCTCGGTCCCTGACCGCCAATTTTGTAAATGACGAGGGATTTTCCCGAAAGTTTGCTGCTCTGAACGATGGCATAAAAGTCAGGATTGGCACCAAAACCCAGAAATTCCATTGTGATTTTGTCGGTATCCTGAGCGAGTACATCGGCTGGTTCAGCGGTGACAGCGACAAATGAGGCAAATGCGAGGCAGCCTGCGATGGTCAGGTTGCGAATAGATTTTAAACAAGATGATTTTTTCATAGTGAACCTCCCTGATAAGGCCATAAACGGCCTGGGAAAAGATCAAAAAAGCGTGCCATATTAACCGAGAATAAATGACTGTTTGATCATCACGGCGTTGCCGTCGAATGGGGTGAATTTCCACGTGTCCTTCTTTCCTGACAGGCACTTGTCGAATTCAGGTGGAACCGCGGAATCAATAATCTCGTAGGAGCCGACATTACCTTCCGGCTGAATGACGAGATTCATGATGACCTTTTGTGGCATTTGGCCGCCCTTGTTCGTGATTCGTCGCGAACAGTCCTGTACGGACGTGGAGACGCGTTTAAGCCCGATGGCAAAGAGCTCGCGGGAAGAGCCTTTTTTGGCGTATTTGGAGCCGGAAACACCGTCAGTGGAACCAAAGTCGTTGGCTTTATTGTTCAGGACGACGCCGGCGCGTCCATCCTGTCGCGTGGTTGGCTGAGACGGTGCGGCGACTGGGGCGGCCTGCTGGTTGCCATAGATGGCTTCAGCGGCCTGATTTGTTGCGTTGGCGTTCTCGGGTTCAGCTTTTTCGCCTTCCGACGGCTTTGAATCCGTTTTGGGACGGCGTACCTGGGGCGTGTCTTTGGCGCTCATGTCCAGAATTTCGAACTCGTCTTCCGGAGCAAGCTGGTTCAGATCATCGCTTGAAATCTCACTTCCCTTGACAGTGGCAAAACCGGTCTGTGCAACCGTTTCATCATTGTTTTGGTTTGTTGCGAACCAAACGCCGGATGCAAGGAGGATAAAGATGATGGCTACCGGGATGACAATGGCGAGTACCTTGACTTTGCTCTTTCGTTTGTCCTGTTCCGTGATTTTCTGGAAATGGTTCAGCTGTATGAGCATAGAGCTTTCGCTCACGGATGATTCATCCTCTCTCTGCTGTTCGAGTTTTTCACTTTCTTCGAAAAGCGCCTTGTGCTGTGCCGCAATTTCGTCGAGTGAGAGCCGGGAGTGGGATGCACGAGCGACAGATTTTTCCGATTCTGCGGGCACGTCGTCGAAAAGCATGTCGTATTCGACGATGCCACTCTTTTTAGGCTCCGGTTCGTTGGTGATCGACTTGATTTCCGGCTCCGAGAACTGCTGTGAACTCTCATCGTCCAGATCGATGGCACCGAGTTCGGAAAGCTCTGTTTCAGATTTGGTGCGGCTCTTCTGGAATTCATCGTTTTGTTTGGAAAGCGATTCGAAAGCCGAAAGGACATTCTGCTCGTCTTTGTCATTGTCAAGTGCGGGCGTTTCGAGTTGCGTCGCGTCCTCAACTTCATTCGGCGTGAGCTGCATCGAGTCTTCGTCGATGTCGATGTCAGGCAGGGCTTCTCCGGATGAAGCGCTTTTACTGCCGGGAAGGGAGTTGTTTGGCTTTGAAACATCGATGCTCGGCAGGCTGTTGAGGCTGTTAGGCTTTGAAACATCGATGCTCGGCAGGCTGTTGAGGCTGTTGCTGGATACATCGATGCTCGGCAGGCTGTTGAGGCTGGCGGAATTGCTTGAAATCGTGACTTGTTTTGTAGAATCACTCGATTCCTGTGCGGTTTCTGAGGTTCCGCTATTGGATTTATTGCCTGATTCCGGGTTTTCGAGATCGAGGTCGGGGATGTCTTCAGATTGCTTGGATTTGTCGAGTTCGAAGCTTGGAAGTGATTCCGACGCACTTGCGTAGTCGATCACTTCGTGATCCATCGTGATGTCCCCAAGGAGGATTTCATCCAGATTGGCATCGGCATTCAGGTCGCTTTGCGAAGGGAGCCAGGAACTTACGCTGTCATCGCGAGAGGCGGGATCCGAAGTGGAGGATTTTGATTTGAGTATGTCGCCGATGTCTTCTTTGGCATCGATTAGTTTTTCATTCGTTGAAGCTGCCGACGGATTCTGTGGCTTGTTGGGCAACAGTGTGGCGGGCTTTGACGAATTGAGTGTGGATGTCGAGCCGAATGGCGTAGAAAAACTGGTCGATGGCAGTTTGGAAGAAGGGGGCAGACCAGTGGATTTGGCGGATTTAGCTGAATTCAAAGCAGAAAAACTTTTCAGGCCGCCAAAAGATGGGGTTTTCTGAGCATTTCCGGTGGGCGATTTCTGGCCGAAAAGTGAAGAAATTCCTTGTCCTGGTTTCGGCAGACCACCAAACGGTGCCACGGTTTTATGATCGCTGCTGGCGGCTTTGACGGACAAACTCGAAATGGACGGAATTTTATTCGGCGAAGATTCGGAAGATTCTTCCTTTGGTTTTTCTTCTTCAGTTGAGGCGGCTTCTTTTATCTGTGAAACGTCCTTGATTTTGGTCGTTTCTTCCGGTGCCTGGCTTTCTTCTTTTATCTGTAGAACGTCCTTGATTTTAGTCGTTTCCTGCTGGCTCGGAATGTCTTCGGAACGATTCTCAATGGATGGGGAAGAGATGATGGCCTCGAGATCCTGAAAAGAAGACAGGGGGGACAGCTGCGCGACGCGGGTGGTGTCTCCGACGTCTTCATCCTCGGATTCTTCCGAGGGGGCGTTGTCGATGGCAGGAATCTGAGTATGCGTGGGAACGTCATTTTGCTTTTGAGCGTCTTTTTCGACTTTGCCGAAAAGGCTGCTCGACGTTGCCAGCTTTGCCAGTGATTCCCTCTGGCTCGCGGAAAATGAGCCTTCGGAATCGGTGTTTTGCAACCTGTGCTTCAATCGGAGGAGATCAGGACTTGAAGAACCGACGGGCTGTTTTGAATTTGTTTCCGAAAGCCCTTTTGTGCCGGAAAACAAAGGCGGCAGGTTCTCATCATGTGCTTTGGCCGACTGCTTGGGAGGCGGAGGCGGTGGCATGAGGAGAGCACTTGCGAATGGTTCGACTTCCAGAACCGGTTTCCATTCCTTAAATGTTTTTCGCCAGATATAGCACTGCGTGGCAATTTCGCTCATCGAGTCGTCGAGCAGCTTGTCCTTGAGTTCCTGCTCCGTGAACGGCCCGTGGCTTTCGCCATTATACGAATAGTACCATGCCGGTGACTCGCTCTGAAGCTTTCTTGGTGTGTTCAGCGATGTTGAACGCCATTTGCCAAGCGTGCTGGACGAAGGTTTTGGAGTCTGTTCCTTGTTTTCTTCCACGCGCATCGTGATGACATGGCCGCACTTCTGGCATGGAAGGCGAAGAACGCTTTTGACAACCTTCTCATCCGGAACGACATATTTCGTATGACACTGCTCACATACTACCAGCATGAATCAAATTCCTATTAAATTTGCGTCCTCAAAATATAGTATCCCCCGGGCGAGCCCTATATCACAACTTAAATCACTCTCAAAATCACTTTTCGTGTGAACAGGGACAATGTGCATTATTCTTTTCCAAGAGCACGGCTTTTTTGTTAAATATCCGAACAGGCAAGGATGCAGTTTGCATCCATTTCTTTGATTGTGGGCAGTTATGAAAAAAATAATTCTTACGTTCTGTATTTGCGGCGGCTTGGTTTTCAGTTCGTCGTGCTCGAAAAAAACGGATGGGGTGGTGACTCAAGATAATCCGGTGAGCCCCGAGGCGCAGGCGCAGGATGCCGTTCCCGATACCGTGATTCCGGAAAAAACATCTGACAAAGCCAATGCTGATGCGGAGGAGAGCGATAAAATCCATGTCGAGAGTCACGACACGGAGAAAAAAGTCGATAACATGTCGTTCACGCTGAAGACGCAGACTTATGGCATTGAAAAAATCGATGCGCGCCTGGCACAGGCGGTCAATGCGTTTGTTGCCTCGGAGATTGGCGATTTTAATGATACGTTCGGCAACGACAAGGATGCCTCGATGACCGTCACGGTCCAGCAGGAGACGGTTCGTGCGGACAAAAACGGCGTGGATGTCGTACTTAAAATTGATCGCAACGTGACAGGGACTGCGCATCCGAGCGGCGATGTGATGACGTTCATGTTTGATCCGGAGACGGGAGACGAGGTGTCGTCGGCCACTCTGTTGGAGTCGTCGGCAATCGATCGCGAAAAGCTGACGGCTGCATGTGTCGAATCGATCGCGCCGTTGCTTGAGGGGCTGGAAGACGCGAAATCCGTGGTCGAAAATGCGCTTAAGGATAATACGTTTGAGCATTTGGTACGTACGGACAAGGGATTCAGGGTTTATTTTGCGCCCGAGGAAATCGTCGGGCCGTATCGCGAGATTATTCAGGTCGACCTCGACGCGCAGCAAGTTGGGCGCTGAAGCCAGTAGCTTCTTTTGTCCGGGGTGTGCCTATTTCATACGGCACACCTGCGCCCTGCTATTTCGCCCTTGGCTCAATACGCCGGGCGACTTTTTGGGGGGAACACATAAGGGACGCCGCGCGTATGTCAATAGCGCGGCGGGCACGCCGTATGACAATAGGCGTGCCGCAAACAGGCAGAGGCGGATGATAACGAAACGATGTAACTTGTTCAGCCTCCCAGTAAAAAAATTCAAAAAAAAATGACCTCCAAGTGTCACAAAATTAATTTTTTGTCATCATCTTGTGTGTATGCATCGACGCTCGACATGAGGAGGGAAAAATGTACGCATCTGGCTTCACATAACGGTTTAAAGGGCGACCATCATATCGTGCGGCCTGCCCCTTGGTCAGGGAACGCGCATATTGTATCCGGACGCGGATACAGCGCGGGTTGCACTCGCCAGGCACATTTGGGACACTCGATTTTTTACGCGGCTTGAACGCGGAAAGGGAGTGGTGTGCCAGGTCGCACGTTTGTTGGGCTAGGCGGCGGCTGGCGGGCGGGAATGGGAGAGAGAGGAAACCCTGTTTCCTAGTAGATCTATGTCCGGGGGGAAGTCTATGGTCTGATCAGTTGTAACTATGTCAGACCTTAAAGGCGTTTCTAAAGGACGTGATTCTATCGACACCAGGCAGAAGGCAGGAGGTCGCAATGGTAGAAGTGCTTTGTTTTTTAGTAAAATCCTCTGTCCCTTTGGGGTAATGCGTTGTGAAAACTGCAATTTCGCGGGCAAGTCGCCCGCGTCCCCAGGTAGGGCTGAAGAGTTACGACCAGTTACGAAAAGAATACAGCTAGGCTTGTCTTTACTTGAATGCAAATTTTTAATGTTATAAAGTATTGAGCTGTATTTTTTGGGGTGTCGAAACACCTTTTTTATTTTTTACCAGGGGAAGCTATGAAAGAGAAAATTCAGGCGTGTCAGGAAGCTTTGAAAAAAGATCCCTCCAACCGTGAAGCATTTGAGCAACTTGTAGAGATTTTGCGAGAAAATCATCGATGGAAAGGACTGATTGGTCTGTATGAAAATTTCCCACAGTTTGCTGACTGGAACGGACTCATTGTGACGCTTAGAGAAGAAGCGGATAATGAAGAATCTCCCGAGAAAAAGAGCCTGTACTACCATCTCTGTGGTCAGATTACTGAAATGAAACTTGGCGACCTGGATCAGGCTACCAGATTTGATCAGGCTATCAGATATTATACTGCCGCTGTGAAGATTTGTAATGATCGCGTGGAAAGCTGGGATGCTGCGCAGCATCTTTGGGCTCAGACCGGCCAGGTCAAGCGAGTGGTGCAGTACATCATTCATGAGCTTGCGGATTGCAAGTCCGCGAAACGAAAAGTCGTTCTTTATTCGCGATTGGTTGCGATATTCACGCGTGCAAATGATGCGAATAATGTCAAGGCTTTTACTGAAAAACTTGAGGAGGCAAAGCGAGAGGCCGCGTTAGAGGAAGCCGATGCGCAGAAGCCGGCAGTAGATGCTGAGGATGAAGGCGATGTGAAGAATGCCGAAGAAGAAGCCGCTGCGAAGAAAGCCGAAGAAGAAGCCGCCGCAAAGAAAGCCGAAGAAGAAGCCGC
>JAZODZ010000531.1:0-3119 GCA_045597285.1 Myxococcota bacterium | reverse complement strand
GAATTCAAATAATATTTATATATATTAATCGCGTTCGCCTATGGATATATGGCGAGCGCCGCGCTATTACATACGCGCGGCTCGCATGGCTATTTCGCGTTTGAACGCTCAATACGCCATGCGTTTATTTTTTATTTCATCATAACATATAAATACATGCCGGTTTAGAAACGAAGACTGGCAATTTCACTACTCACAACGAAAGGAGCTTATCATGAACGTCGAAAACTATATCCTAAAACTCACCGTAGCACCCCAATATCAATTAGAATCACCTAAGAATGAAGAAGAGATAAAAAATACGAGGAAAGTATTATCGGCAGAAATTATTGGAAAACTAGAGCTGGGGCAATCTGTAGCCAATGAAAATAAAAAAATACTAAAGTTTCAGAAGTGTACGACAGAAGATGTCGTAGAAAACTGTACGACGCTAGATATCCGCAGTCCTTATGCCTGGGCATCCGACTATGGGCGACGCGACAAGAATGCCAAGCAGCGGTGGCAGAACGTTATTCTAAAACAAAAATACTGGTTGCTTGAATGTCCACGCGAAACCCTTGAAAAAAAAGTCATTCAGGATGACGACAGACGTTATTACGCCGGCCTGTTCCGCGTCAAGGCTTCTGAGTTGTTTCAGTCATTCAGCACCCGTTATCCTGCCTTTTATTCGACCCCACTCGCCACATCGGAGAATTGCGTCGCCTGCGTTTATAAAAATAATAACTTTGACATCAATGAGAAAAAGATAGAATTCAAAAGCGTACCACTTCCGATTACACGGTTTGTTTTTATCAAAGACGAAACAATTGGACGGATATACGGCCCTTATCGATGGTGTTTCAGTTCCGGCAAACTGATACTCGAAGCTCTGACTGCCGGTCGAAAGTCCGTTCCTGGAGAATACCAGATTAACATCCCGTATTATAACTTAAATCTCGGGGATGTGACGTATGAAATGGCTTCTTTTTATGGTGCACGCATAAGCAATTATCTGTCTGATTTTGAAGAGCAGTTTGAATCCGACTTCTTCAACTCAAAGGCGCAGCTCGAATCCTTTGGCAGAACAGTTGGCAATATCATCGAGCGGTTGAACAAGGATACAAGATCCAAAAAGAAACCCGGCAGTGGGTTCAGTTCCATCGGCGTTCTCAATCCGTCCGGCGGTCTGATCAAAGTCGCCAGACCTAAGACTGTCGAAACAGAATCCGAAAATGTCCCATCGAAGCCCGAGACGGATGCAAAAAAATCAGACGAAATCATCCCCACAGAAACAAACGGCATCGCGCATTCTACCAATGTAATCGAATCACCCAATCAGGATGCACCTGAGAGCAAAGTCCTCGAAGAACTCGAAAAACTTGCCACATCATGCCTTGAAGAAGATAGCATCGAAGAAAAACCGGTTGATGAACTGCCCCAGCCAACCAAAGACCCCGAGACGGATGATTTGGATACAGACGACGATTCCAGTTCGGCATGCGATGTGGAAGACATGACCGTCGAACTCGACATACGGGTCAAGAAAGAAGAAAAAATCACCCGTACACCCGTCGTTTCTCATACACCAAAGCCTATTGAGCCACCAAAGCCCCAGCCACTACCAATAGAAAAGCCTGAACCCTCACCAAAGCGCGAAGAAAGCCATAAAAAGCCTCTGGAACCGCCTGTGAGTTCAGCCAAATCTCTGCCTGCAGAGCATATCGTAAAACATGAAAACACTATCCATCATGCGCCCGCAGTCACCTACACCCAAAGTACTGCCTTTTCCGGTGCATGGAAAGAACCCGGCAGCGTTCTGAATCCCGATGTTTCAAGCCTGATAAAGCATATCTATCACACGGTTCACGATGAATATGGCAATCAGTCTTTCAGCTCATCGGATGCCGCAAATATCATGCTTTGCATTTCACAAAATATGCTCACCATCATTACGGGCAGACCCGGTTGCGGCAAGACTTCATTTGTGCGTCAGCTCTCGAAATCATTGGGCCTGACACGACCAGAGTTCAATCGTTTTCACGAGGTTCATGTCGGATGCGACTGGCGATCGGGACGCGACCTGCTCGGCTATTACAATCCCGTCAATGGGCGGTTTGAAGGAACTTCTTTATATCGATCGTTAAAATCGTATGAATTGTTTGAAAGAAATCAGCATTATCCTTACTGGGTCTTGCTCGACGATGCGAACATGAGCCCTCTGGAAGGCTATTTGTCAGACTTTAGGGGAATTCTCGATATCGATTTGTTGTCGAAATCGGGCTATCACATCGAGACGGGCGCTACCGTTGCAGGGCAGAGCGACGGCATAGAAATACCGTCATCCCTGAGATTCATTGCAACATTTAGCGACGACTATTCGAGATATTACAATATGCAGGTGCTCCAACGGGCATGGGTCATTTCGCTGCCCGAGGTTTCTAACTGGGATTCCATATTCACACCGGTGACTGACCATTATAAAGATTCTGTCCTCGTGTCTCAGTCCGTTATTGACAATCTTTGTATGTTGGGCATTTCTGAATTAGGCACAGATACCGAATGCGGCGTATGCGGATTGTGTTACAATATCTATTGCAGCCTCATGGAAATATTAAAAATACTGAATATCAAGCTCCAAAAAGGTGCATGGACTTCGATTAGACGATATTGCTTTGCGGCGAAAAAACTCCATCTGATGCTGGATGAAATGTCACAAACCAGTTTTGAAGAAGACGATATCATTCTCGATTACGTCGTTTCCCAACGAATTCTACCCATGGTGCATAAGAATGGCAAAAAAATCCGGACATCGCTCAAAACCATTCAGGATAAATATGGAAATATGATTCCGAATAGTTCCGCAATCATCACGGATATCATTGATCGCGGAGATGTTTCGAGTTTCTATTCATTTTTCGATCGTCATTAAATCGCGAATAATGCCGGATTTACAGACTGTGGGTGTGGACGCCCATGGTTATCCCGGATGGGCATCTCATTGCTAATTGACAATTCACCTCCTGCAGTTTTCTGAATAACGCTACAGGAGGTCTCATTGGTCAGGTAAAATCATATAAAAATAACGCCGCGCGTATGCAATAGCGCGGCGGGCACGCCGTATGTCAATAGGCGTGCCGACA
>JAZODZ010000530.1:0-9745 GCA_045597285.1 Myxococcota bacterium | reverse complement strand
GAAGCCCTACGGGCTTCTATTATTTGCATCATTTACAGCAATTGTCCCTTCCTTAGCCACTGGAGAGGGGGGTGAGGCCTCGCCATATTACTGGAGGTGGTTTGCGATTTTCTTTGATTTCGCGATCCAGTCGCGGACGACGGTGAGGTCAGGCTGAACACCTGTGATGTTGTGCACTCGGTTTACCATCTGAAGGTTTTCGAGCAGGTCGCTGTCATTTGCCTCAGAGAGCTGCTGCAATCCCTTGATGCCGGCGAGGAAAAGAAGTTCTGCGGCTTTTGGCCCGATGCCGACGACCTGCATCAGCTCGAGTTTTCTGGCGAGCTTGTCGACATCGGCTTCGGGCATTGCGTATTTTTTCGCGAATGCCTCTCGATCCGATTTCTTCATCAGATTGGCCAGAAGCTGCTCTGTGTTCGATATTTTTGCAGCCGCCAGCTGATCGACCACCGATTCGGGCACGAGATCGATGTCGTAAAGATCGTAATGGCTGGCATAAGCCGTTGGAACGCCGATAAAGAGGAATAATGCTGTAAAAAGTAATTTTTTCATCGTAGCCCCTTAATTTGAAGTGATGTGAACGTCACATTCCGCTAAACGAATCAGACATATCACGAATTTCGTGTAGTGTATTGATGTTTCTGCACCCCGTTGAACGCCATATCAATTTCGACACGTCGATGAATTCATCGACGAACCGCTCGAGGCCAGAGAATCCAGAGTCGTGCCAAATTTGATAGACAGGTTGGGCCATCGCAACGGCATCGGCCCCGAGTGCCAGAGATTTAATGAAATCGGCGGGATTATCAATGCCGCCTGAAGCGATGAGCGTCTTTTTTGGGCCGAGTGCATTGCGGCACGATCGGAGTGCATATTTGAGGTCATAACCGAGGCTGTCGAGCGCCCGTATGGATGCCTCTGAAAGCGGCTGATTTCGGCGCAGCGCCTCGATCTGTACCCATGATGTGCCGCCCCGGGAAGCCGTCTCAATGCCGGCAATGGGGAGTTTTGCCAGTGTTTCTGCGCATTTGCCGCCGATTCCCGAACCGACTTCCTTGATCAGAACAGGCCGTGGGAAACGCGCGATGAACGCGGAAAGGACATCGAGATCCGTGAAAAATGCGTGATTTCCTTCGTCCTGCACAAATTCCTGGAGGCCATTCAGATGGATGCAAAGCCCGGATGCGCCGAGTTTTTCACAGATTGCGTCGATTTGTGAAACGTTTTCAACACGGATTTCGGACATGCCGATATTCGCAAACAGGGCATCGACCTGTCCGACACCATACGTATCGATAAGACTGGGATTGTTGAGCAGGGGGCGTATGGAACCGAGTTCCATGGCAATGTGGTGTCGTGATGCAAGTACCCGAAGCGCAGAATTGAATTCATAGGCCATCGGAATGCCTCCCGTCATGGCACCGAACATGAGCGGGAAACCTATGGCAATACCCGCGATCCGACTTTGCGTATCGAGCGAGTCTGGGGCGACCGTGAACGCGGCATCGTAGGGAAGTCGGATATCGTCAAGACCGGGACCCGATCCGCGAACGTGCCCATCGAGGCAAAGATTGAGGTGTTGTAATTTGCGGTTTTGAATGTCGTCCATGTTCACAATCGGGCAGAAGGCAGCGCGTAGCGCGGTTCAAAAAAAGCGGCGGGCGTATTGCGCAATAGCCCGCCGCCCGTGCCGCGTATGACAATAGCGGCACGAAAAAAAAAGACAAAAAAAATAAGCCATCGATTTGACAAAAAGAAATCGTGCTTAATGTAGTTTGGCAGTCCGTCGAACAGACGGATTTTTTATGTCTTAAGGAGTGAGCAATGCCGGTTTACGAATATCGATGTAAAGCATGTGGAGCAACACAGGAAGTGTTTCACCGGATGCATGGCGAAGAGGCGCCCGCGTGTGAAAAATGTGGTGCAAAGGCGCTGGAACGGCTGATGAGCCTGTCGTCATTTCGATTGACCGGAAAAGGATGGTACACAACGGACTACAACGGAAAAAACGCGAGTACACAAAAATAGTTGACTATTTCAATTTGTGATTACGCTCACGTCCCCGCAAAGGCCGTAAGGTTTAAAGCGGCTTTGGCCGCAAAGATATTCATATAAGGAGAATTGTTATGGGTAAAATCATTGGTATCGATTTAGGTACAACAAACTCTTGTGTTGCTGTTTTGGAAGGCAGCGAGCCGAAAGTCATTACGAACGAAGAAGGCGACCGCACTACGCCGTCCGTCGTGGCATTCGATGAGAAGGGCGAAATCATTGTCGGTCAGTTTGCACGTCGTCAGGCGACGATGAACTACGAGAACACGATTTTCAGTGCCAAGCGTTTCATCGGTATGACGTACAGCGAACGTGAAGAAGAAGCCAAGCACATGCCGTTCAAAGTCATTCGCATGGGCAATGGTGCGGCGGGCTTTGAGTGCCGTGGTAAACAGTTTACGCCGCCTGAAATCAGCGCAAAAGTTCTGCAGAAACTGAAACGCGATGCTGAAAAATACCTGGGCCAGCAGGTGACGGAAGCCGTCATCACGGTGCCTGCCTACTTTAACGACTCGCAGCGTCAGGCGACGAAAGATGCCGGCAAGATTGCTGGCCTGAACGTCCGCCGTATCATCAACGAACCGACGGCAGCCGCACTTGCTTACGGTTTGGACAAGAAGAAAGATGAGACGATTGCTGTTTACGACTTCGGTGGCGGCACGTTCGATATCTCGATTCTGGAAGTTGGCGACAACGTCGTGGAAGTCATTTCGACGAACGGCGATACGCACCTCGGCGGCGATAACATTGATGAATTGATCATCGACTGGCTGGTCAAAGAGTTCAAGAAAGACAGTGGCATCGACGTGAGCAAGGACAAGATGGTTCTGCAGCGTCTGCGTGACGAAGCCGAAAAGGCCAAGAAAGCCCTTTCGACGATGACCACGACGAACATCAACCTGCCGTTCCTGACGGCGGATGCGACGGGCCCGAAACACCTGAACGTCAACCTGAGCCGTGCGCAGTTTGAAGACATGATTTCGAACATCGTTGCGAAGACGTTGGAACCGTGCCGCAAAGCCCTTCGCGATGCGAACAAATCGATTTCGGATATCGATGAAGTCGTTCTCGTCGGCGGCTCGACGCGTATTCCTCTCGTTCAGCAGGAAGTTGAGAAATTCTTCGGCAAGAAATCGAACCACAGCGTGAACCCCGATGAAGTCGTTGCCCTTGGCGCAGCCATTCAAGGCGGCGTCCTCGCCGGCGATGTGAAAGACATCCTGTTGCTCGATGTCACGCCGCTTTCGCTGGGCATTGAAACGCTCGGCGGCGTCACGACCAAACTCATCACGCGTAACACCACGATCCCGACCCGCAAGAGCGAGATCTTTACAACGGCCGATGATAACCAGACGAAAGTTACCGTTCACGTCCTTCAGGGCGAACGCGAAATGGCTTCGCAGAACAGAACACTTGCCAAGTTCAATCTCGAAGGCATTCCGGCTGCACCGCGTGGCGTGCCCCAGATCGAAGTCACGTTCGATATCAACGCCGATGGTATCGTCAACGTTTCCGCAAAGGATAAAGCCACGGGCAAAGAACAGCGCGTCACAATCGAGGCTTCGTCCGGCCTGAGCCAGAACGATATCGACCGCATGGTGAAGGAAGCGCAGGAACACGAAGAAGAAGACAAGAAGAGCCGTGAACTCGTCGATGCCCGTAACGAACTCGAACAGTTCATCTTCTCGGCCGAGAAATCGATCAAGGATTACGGCAGCAAACTGCAGCAGTCCGATATCGATGCGCTTCAGAAAGCCATTGAAGAAGCCAAATCGAAGAAGGATTCGAACGATATCGACACGATCAAACAGGCGAAAGAGAATTTGATGAACGCGTCCCACAAACTGGCGGAAGTCATGTACGCACAGGCGAACCAGCAGGGTGCCGGTGCGGCTCCTGGTGCAGCGCCGAATGCCGGCAGCGCCAAGAAAGATGACGACGTCATCGATGCCGAGTTCGAAGAGAACTAATCGTCGCTGTAAATCGCTGTAAATAAGTAAAAAGGCCGCATGCTTAGAAAGTATGCGGCCTTTTTTGTAGCCCTGCGCATCATATACGATCGCGGCGTATGCCGCATAGCCGCGCCCACAGTAGGCACGTGTCGCGACACGTGCCCGTTCGCCGTATGCGCCGTGGGCGCATAGGCGCGCCCCCATAAAAAAACGCCGCGTATCGCATCGCGATAGCGGCGTTCATGCGCGGCGTATCGCAGATAGCCGCGCCACAATCATAAAACCGATTTATTCGCTCAGCCACTTCTTGAAGGCATCGAGATTGTACGGACGACCGAGGAAATTGCTGACCATATCGCTGGCATCCTGTGCACCGCCGACCGAAAGAATCGTGTCGCGATATTTGTGCGCCGTATCGACGTTCATCAGACCCGCATCGTGGAACGGAATCGAAAGATCCTTCGCAATCGCGAGCGACCACATATACGTGTAATACATCGACGAATAGCCGTTCAGATGGCCGAAGCTCGCGAACGTATAGTCGTTGTCGTATGCCTTGAACGGCGAATATTTCGCAAATGTCTCGCTCTGAACCTTGAGGAGATCGATGTTGGCGGGATCCTGCGAATGATAGATATACGAAAGTGCGGCGTAGGAAATCTGGCGCATATTCATGACGCCCTTGCCCACGCTGTCGGACTTTTTCATGCGTTCCACGAGGTCTTTTGGAATGACCTCGCCCTTGTCGTTGACCGCGAACATCTTGAGCACGTCGTAATCCCAGGCCCAATCTTCGAACAGCTGCGACGGGGCCTCGACGAAATCCCACTCACAGCTGATGCCGGACTGTTTTGCCCAGTGATGGTGCGCCGCGAGGAGCTGGTGGAGCAGATGCCCGAATTCGTGGAAGAACGTCTGCACGTCGTTGTGTTCCATGAGCGCCGGATTGGAAGGCGTCGGTTCGGGGAAGTTGCAAACGAGCGTCGCCGCCGGCAGCTGCAGGCCGTCGATTCCGCTGTACATGCCAAAACTCGCCGCGTGGCCGTACTTGCCCTCACGCGGATGCATATCGAGATAGAAACGCGCCACGAGCTGATCGCCCTGATACACATCGTAGGCCTCGACTTTGTCGTGCCACACCGGACGATCCGACTGCTGGAATGTCACGCCATAAAGCGTACTCGCCACGCTCAGAATGCCGCGTTTGACGCGTTCGTACGGGAAATACTGGCGGACGGACTGCGCATCGAAATCGTATTTCTGTTTTTTCAGCTTTTCGGTGTAATAAAAGCGATCCCACGGATAGAAGCCGTCGGCATCGGGATTGCCGGCTTTCTTGAGCGCCATCAGTTCCTCGATCTCGGCCTTCGCACGCGGCTCGGTTATTTTTGCGATTTCGGCGATGAAATTCGAGATCGTCTCGGTGTTCTTCGCCATCTTGTCATACGAATTGTAGGCGGCCCAGTTGTCAAATCCCGTCAGCTTCGCAAACTCATAGCGTTCCTTGAGCAAATCCTTGAACACCGCTTCGTTGGCGGGATAGGCGCGGCTCTGGAACAGTTTGGCGAGTGCCGCACGCGTCTCTTCTTTATTGGCGTAGTTCAGGATGGGGAAATAATCGGTATAATCGGTCGAAACCGTGATCATGCCGTTTTCGTCGGGCGTATGCGACGCCATGAAATCTTCGGGAAGGCCGTCGAGCTGTTCGGCGGTGAACTGGATGGTCTTGCGATCGTCGCGGATATTCTTGTCGAAATCCTGGCCGGATTTGACGATGGCGGCATCGAGTTCGGCGAGTTTTGCACGCGTGGCCTCGTCCTTGTCGACGCCCGAAAGGCGATAGGCGAGCAACGTCTTGTCGACAAACCGTTTGGCGCGTTCGTCGAGGTTCGTGGTATCGACGTCGTGAACGGCCGCATACAGATTCGGATCCATCTGGATGTCGGTCATGACTTTGGACGCCTTGGTCGTGCAGTCTTCGGCCGCCGTGCGGACCGATTCATCGGGATGCGTGTTCGCCATCAGTTCCGACACGCCCATGATGCGTTCAAACGCGATGTCCATTTCGTTCAGGCGTTCGAGCGTGTTTTCGCGGTCGTGCTTGCCCGTCACCGACGTGATCTCGTTGCGCAGGCGTTCGACGTGCTTGAGGTTGTTGTCGCATACGGCATTGGCATCGGCGGCCGTGGTAAAAATAACGGGCTGTTCGAGCGCTTCGATGCTGAAGGTATGCACCGCCTCGGGAACGACGACGGGTTCCGGCGCCTTACAACCACTAAATCCAGCCACTGCCGCACTCAACGCAATAATCATCTGCCAATACTTCATAAATTCCTCCAATCAGACGCTCGACGTCCAATCTGTTTAAAAATGTAATCCGGGAAACTCTCCCTAAAAAAGCCCCGCAAACAGCTTCGATGTGATTTGTCGCGGCGCGAAAACAACCGCTTTTAATGCAATCCGAAATGATTGGCAAATAGGTTTATGCACCTGTTTATACGTCTTTCGTCCGTGTTTTCGGACTTTTTTTGTGGGGCACGCCTATTTCATACGGCGTGCCGCCGCGCTATTTCATACGCGCGGCGCTACGGGTGAGCGCAAGCGAACCCAAATCCCCTCGCCCAATGGGAGAGGGGGGCTCGCAAAGCGGGCGGGGTGAGGTCACGCCCCACTTTAACATTGATGTGTGTGTAAAAATCACCTAAATTGTGCGGTTTATCGAACTCGTAGTGCAAAAACTACTTGTGATTCACTAAAAGGATAATTGATTTATGAACATACGTATTCACTATACCCCTATTTCCACCGCAAAACCTTCAAAACACAAATGCACAAATGCAAAACCAGAACTCTTGCACCTTGTTTTCGCTTTTAGTTGTGCGCTTATGGTTATACTTACGAGTACATCGGCATACGCCAAGCCAGGCAATGACGATGGATGTTCAAGTATTGGCCAATCGGAAGACTGGAGAGCCAATTTGCAGGCACTCGTCGAGGCTGTGCAAGATAACAATTTAGAGGATGCCAAGGCAATTAGCCAATACCTCACCAAAATTTGCCCCGATGCACCGGTGCTCAACTACGTGCAGGGCAAAATGTACGAAAAACTCGGCGACAAACACAAAGCACTCTTTTCATATCAAAAAGCGAGCGATAATACTTATCATTTTGCGGTCGATCCCGGTATGGCGCAAAAGATATGGTATGCGCGATATGAATTTGAACATCCCGAACGCACGGCCGAAGCCCTGGACGAGAAGAGTAGCGAGATCGCCGATTTGCAAGCCCAGAGCAACCAGCATCTCGATGATTTCCAGGCCTATAAAGCGGCACATTATAGCGAAATATCAAAATTGTTGTGGACGGGAACCGGTATCGCCGCAGGCGGACTCGCTTTTATCGGCACAGGTGCCGCCCTCGTCGCTAAGAATCCCATCAAAATTAAAAATACCACCCCGCCCGAATATCATGAAAAGGCGTCCTACGGCGCAGGCTGGACGCTCGTCGGCGTCGGTTCTGCCCTTCTCGTCAGCGGCACAGTACTCGCCGGTATTTACGGCTATAAATATACACACTTTGAAACGGAAGACGCCGATATCTCCTATTCCATATCCCCGACAGGCGTGTCCTTCGAATTGGTATTTTAAGGAGGTATCGATATGACAAAGAAATCACTTTTGCTGACGTCGATCGCCGTTTTATTGCTGACGGGGTGTGAAAGAAATTATTATATTAGCGATGAATGTAATGTTGGGAATTCGGTTTGTGGTGAAGATAATAAGTCAATATATATATGTGTGGAAGATATAAATAACAATAACGCTAATGATAATAATGATATAGATAATAATGATAACATAGATAATGAAAACGATGATAAAATTTCGAAAAAACAAGAATTTATTGATCCAGATAATTTTAAAATTATAGAAAAAGGTTCTAATTGGAAAAGAATTGTTTGTAAAGATAGAGTTAACAATTGTAGATGTTTTTGCCCTGAAGATTGTGTCAATGGTTGCAATGACGATGGTTCGTGCATACCTCTTGCTGACTGCAAAAATGGCACGAATGAAAACGGCACATGCGCGTGTCCTCAAAAATGCCAAAATGGCTGTGATGAAACCGGCAGTAAATGTGTCTGTAAGGTGAGTTGTATAGACGGTTCAACGTGTGATGAAAGCATTGGCAAGTGCACATGCATTGAGCAATGTAAATTCGGTTGTGATGAGTACGGTTCATGTCTGGATGTCTGTGAGCATGTCAAGTGCGAAGGCAAAAATGAACAATGCCAGGCGATAGAAAAAGAAGATAAATACGAAGCGGTCTGTGTCGATCTATGCAAAGACAAAGAATGCACGGGCAATACAATGTGCAAGATGGGCGAATGTGCCTTTTGGGATGAAAACAACAACCATTTGCACGATCAGTATGAAATTGCGGCAAAACAGGGCGAGGATTGTCGTAAATATTCCGATTGCGATTCAAAGCCCAAAGAAGGCGATGGCTTTTGTGACAGCTTTATCGGCTATAAATGCTCGACGAAATGCACCGATGATTCGCAATGCGTCGATGACGGCGAATATCACTATGTTTGTCGACCTGATGGCCGTTGTGCTCCGGATTCGTTTGTGACTGTTTGGGATATTCCTGCTGATAACAAGTTATTGCGCATACCCACGAGCACTGCGACGGCCTGCAATTTTGATATCGACTGGGGGGATGATTCGAAATCAGTGGCATGTGTAAAAGAGTCAAAAGATGATACGATAAAATGTAAAGAATTAGGGGAGAATACATCGATAGACGACGATGGAAGTCTGCTGCATGAGTATCAAAACCAGAAATTTTATACGGTAAAAATTACAGGTGTCTATGATAATTTTAGTTGGGATAATTTTTTCAACATTGTTCCTGGTAACGAACAACTTACCTACTCTCCTACAGACAGTTCACCTTCAAAATTATATAAAATTATAGCATTTGGTCCTGTAGGCGTTAGTACGTATGCCTTTGCAACTTCCAACTTAAAAGAAATTTCATCAATAGACATTCCTGATGCATCTAAGTTGTCTGATTTAAGTTATGCGTTTTATCAATCAAATTTTAACCTAAATATTGAGAATTGGGATATGTCGAAAGTGACCGATATTCGTGGTATGTTCAAGGGAGCAGTCAATTTTAATCAGCCACTCGATCATTGGGATACATCTAGTATAATATGGATGGGGGCAAAGCCTGAAGATTATGCTTTCATTCCTGGGAATTATTTGCAAAATGGTGTATTTTCTGGAGCTAAAGCATTTAATCAGAATCTCGAACATTGGGATACCTCAAATGTAATTAGTATGTCGCATTTATTTTATAACGCATCATCCTTTAATGGCACAATAAACAGCTGGAACACATCCAATGTTAAATATCTATATGGTACATTCGAAGAAGCTTCTACATTTAATCAACCCCTTGACAATTGGGATACATCTAATGTGACTGATATGGGTAAAATATTCTGGAATGCAATGGAATTCAATCAACCTATCGGCAGCTGGAAAACATCCAATGTGGAAAATATGGATTCTATGTTTAGAGGTGCAGAAGCTTTTAATCAACCCATTGGAAACTGGAATACAACCAATGTGAAAAATATGCAGCGTATGTTTGAAAGTGCAACATCATTCGATCAAGCTATTGGAAACTGGGATACTGGCTGGGTTGAAAATATGAGTTATATGTTCTCAAAT
>JAZODZ010000529.1:0-3993 GCA_045597285.1 Myxococcota bacterium | reverse complement strand
TCGGCCTGTGGCCGATACGCCGTGCCGTCTGCTATGTGCGTATGTAGGGGCAGGTCTGAAACCGGTCTATGACCCGCCCCAAAGCGAGGCCGCGCCACATTCATCCCTCGCTATGTCCCATGTTTCCTGTTAAAATGTCTTTTGCGCCTCGTGCGTCTCTGGGACAGGAGTGATGGATATGACCGAAAAACGCAAATACCCCATCGCGGGAACCGATTTTTTTACGCAGATTATGGATGACGACGGTTACTACATCGATAAAACCGATGTGATACCTTGGATTCTGGCTCGAAAGAAACGAGTCATCCTCTTCACGCGCCCGCGCCGGTTTGGCAAATCGACGATGATGTCGATGCTCAAGGCGTTTTTCGAATATCGCCTCGATTGTGACGGAAAAACTGTCGATAACCGCCATTATTTCGAGAAACTCATGGTATCGCAGGATGCTGAGGCCATGACTCAGTTTGGGGCGTTTCCTGTCATCTGGATTACGCTCAAAGATGTGATCCAACACAGTTTTGAGGAAGCACTCGGCGCACTGGCCAGTAAAGTGCGTTTGATGGTCGAGATGTGCGACTGGGCATGGAAAAATTCGGAATTTATCCTCGATGAAAAGCGCCAAAAGCTTATCGACAATATTGCTGGACGAGAGGCTACAGAAGCGGAATTGGCAGATGCCATCGCGCTGTTGTCGGGAATCCTTCACGATGTTACTCAACGTAACGTCCTCGTTCTTATTGACGAATACGACGTGCCGCTGCAATCGGCGTTTTTGCATGGTTATTACGACAAGATGCTCACTTTTTTGCGAACGTTCATGTCGAGTGCGCTCAAGACGAACCTGTATCTGGAACGCGGCGTCCTGACGGGGTGTCTGCGGGTGTCTAAAGAATCCAGCCTGTCGGGGCTCAACAACGTCGAAAACCATACGATTATGAGCGAGGGAAAGCGCGAGTTCTTTGGATTCGAGCCGGCAGAAGTGCAGGAAATGCTGCATTATTTCAATTTGGATGATGCCTATCCTCAAGTTGAATATAATTACGATGGTTATAATTTCTGCGGTCGCCATGCGCACAATCCGTGGAGCGTGATCATGTGTGTGCGTGCACTGCTTGAGGATGCCAAATACCCTTATCGAACATACTGGCTCAACACGAGTGGCAACGACATTATTGCCAATGTGATTCATCAAAACAGCGATATTCGGAGAAAGTGTCTCGATCTACTGCGAGGGCAGACTGTAAGAGCCGCTGTAAGTGAGTTTTTGACGTGGAAAGATTGGCGGGCAGATTCCAGATATGCGTGGAGTTTGCTGACATTCAGCGGGTACCTCAAGCCGGTTGAGTATGAGGATCTTCCCGGTGACACCTGGGCCTGTGAACTGGCCATACCGAACCGTGAGGTCAGGGAGGTTTTTGCGATACAAATTGCACGTTGGTTTTCGGATCAGAATGCTTTGTTTGATCCGTTGACGATGAGTGATGCTTTCTGGCATGGCGATATGGAAACCGCGAAAATGCAGATCACCTGTGCCTTGCAGTGCATGAGCTATTTCGACAGCAAGGAGTCGTTTTATCACGGCCTGATGCTTGGCCTTTTGGGGGCCGCTAACCGATATATCGAATCTAATATAGAATATGGTTCAGGCTGTCTGGATATTGCAATCTGGTATCGTGATCGAGCCTTCTTGCTCGAATTGAAATCTATAACGCTTTCTGAACTTAAAAAACTCGGCATCGAGCGTGAATATACAGATCTTGATAATGCCACCGACGAAGAGAAATCGCGTATTCAAACACAGTTGCTTGCACTCAGGGATGTAGCTTTGCAACAGATCGATGACCAACATTATGTCGATGGATTTATACAACGCCATACCGATGTAAAAACAATTCGTTGTTACGGTCTTGCATTTTGTAGAAGATGGGTTGAGATTGCGATGAAAGGGTAGGGCGCGTGTCACGACAAGCGCCTACAGCTTGTTATGGCTATTTATACGCCGCCGCTGTGATGCTTTGATAGAAAGCGACGATACGATATATTTATTCGAGTTTAAATTGGATGGCACCGCCGAAGAAGCACTTAAACAAATCGATGACAAAGGATATGCCATACAATATGAAGCAGGGGATAAAAAGATCGTCAAAATCGGCTTCAATTTTGAGAATGATAGACGCACGATAGAAAGGTGGATTGTGGGGTAAATAGAGGCGTGCCAGCTGCACGCCTCTGTGTGCATAGCTGATAACAGACGATTAATTATATTTATCAGCCATGCTTAGATATTCTTTCCAGGTATGTCTTGGGTTAATCTGTTTCTTCCAGATATCTTCACCTGCATAGGGAAATTGACGTAAATACCAGATATAAAAGATTTTCTCTTTTACATCGTTATCGATGTAATTAGCATTCATGATTTCACGTCCGACAGGGGAGGTGGCGGAAATTGCCTTTATCTTGTCGAATGAATTGTACTTCTGTTTTAACTCAGCGCTAACATTATCGAATAATGTTTTGTCGAATATGTCATTGTTCAACAATAGAATTGTTGCAATGATGCCTCTATTGTATTTGACAAAGGATTCATCCACAAGGGGTTCAATCGTATCCTCGCATGAATCGGGGTCTTTTTTGCAGGGCTTGAGTGCGCTCTTGATGGAGAAAAACTGCCCGACGGATTTACCTTCTTCAAAACTGATTTCGTACTCGACATTTTGTATCATTTGGGAAGCAATCGACTTTGCCTGCGCAGAAACATCGTTGTTAGTGGATGGTGCTGAATTTGTAGTGTTGGCAGTGGGAGGGGTTATTGCACAAAAACTATTTTTTATAGTAGAAAAGTTATCTCTTGACATTTCTGATAGATTTAATTCTTTTACGGTTTCCAATACTTTGGAGCAAGAAAATGTGCCATTCACCATCCCTTCTAAAAGCTGTCCCAATAACGGACCTCTGTTAGATGTGAGGTCAGTAACCCCAAGAAGTTTATAAGAGAAAAATGAACATTCAGGGTACCAGAAAAATAAGGATTCGCAACCTTTGGAAAATTTCTCTTTATCATCCATCTTAGCGTAAATAGATTTATCTATTATCTTCATCATATAATTCGCGGAAGCAAAGGCTGTTGGAACTATTTCTTCATCTTTAGCATTAGGAACAAAGCTATCATCCCAAACATAGAGATTTTTTCGTTTGAGCTCGGCTTTTTGGCTTTCTATATCTTGTGTGGTAGGACTGCCTTTGGGCTGGTTTGTATCCTGTTGAGCAACTGCAGGGGCGAAATTTGCGGATGGAGAATTCGATTTGTTAATTTTACACCCCAAAATATCGGCTTTGTTTTTATCCATTAAAACTATTTCGCCTTCAAATTCAACGGGATCGCCTGCATTAAAATTATTAGCAATTGATTTATCAATGGAGCACTCTATGAGATAACCATCATTACTTTTTAAAAAACTGCCAGCGTTATTCGCATAAATTTTAGTTTCATGAACATTACCCTTAATTTTTAAATATTTCCCAAGATACTTACTTTCAAAAGCGGTTTGATTATTTTGTGCCTCTGATTTTGAAAAGCTAGAAATATCGACTGTCATCTCAGGGGATTCGTTTTTGATTGCATGAACTTTACATCGGTTGAGATGTAAATCAAATGCCAGTGAATTGCTTTTGACTGTTGCATCACCTTCAATGACAACGCGATCACCCTCATTGTGAGCTTCATAATCACTGATATTCGTAGGATGACAATATACAGCAAATCCTTGACTATCAACCATCAAATGATCAGACATCTTTTCAAAAATGGTGCCTTTAACTTTCAGATGTTTTTTGCCATATTTGAGCCGAAATGTATCGATATCATAATCATAATTATAAGCATCCCTACAAATCGAATATGCCGTAATAATGTCCTTATCGTTTGGGTTAATAGAGTCTTTATCGTTGGAGTTAATAGAGTCTTTTGAACCAGATCCTAATTTCCCACAGCCA
>JAZODZ010000528.1:0-2306 GCA_045597285.1 Myxococcota bacterium | reverse complement strand
AATTAACCGTTGTTCAGTTCGCGGTGATGTACGCACCACGCGGTGTCGTTCCGATGCCGCGCATAAATGGCCTCGGCGAGCGCAACGCTTCGGTGCTGTCCGCCCGTGCAGCCGATGCCGATGGTCAGGTAGTGCTTGCCTTCCTGTTTGTATCGCGGAATCAGGAAATCGATGAGATCGCACGCCTTCGACACGAACGTTTCGGCGTCGGGATCCGAAAAAACGTAGTCGGAAACGGCTTTGTCCAGCCCCGTTTTGTGCGACAGTTCCGGTACAAAATACGGATTTTTCAGAAAACGCACGTCGAACACGATATCGGCATCCATTAAAATGCCGTATTTGTAACCAAAACTCACGATGGAAATGCGCATTTCCTGTGAGTTCTTTTCAAACCGCTTTTTGATGACATCCCGAAGCTGGTGCGGCGACATCGCCGACGTGTCGATCCGCGTTTGAATATAAGGATATATGCCGTTGAGCATTCGGCGTTCGCGTTCGATGGCCGCGTTCAAATCGCCGCCGGATTTGGCAAGCGGATGGACGCGGCGCGTTTCCTTGTACCGCCGTTTCAGAACCTGATTTTCAGCGTCCAGAAAAATCATTTCCGGTATCGGTCCTCGCTCGTGAAGATCGCTGATGATCTTCGGCGCAAGCGGTAAAAACAAGGTGTCGCGGATGTCGAACCCTATCGCGATCCTGCGTATTTCCTGATGCGCGTCGAGCATGTCGAGCAGGCGCGGCAGGAGGACGAGCGGCAGATTGTCGACGCAGTAAAAGCCCAAATCTTCAAGCGTATGAAGCGCCGTCGTTTTGCCGGCACCGCCCATACCAGAAATCAGTACGAGTTGTATTGGATTCATGTTCGCCTCTGGTGTTATAAGAACCGTTCGAGCCTGTGTGCTCTTTTATCACGATTACCTGTTTGGGGCATTTTCCAGATGAAACGATTCATTCCCCTTCTCATTGTCATTCCATTGTTCTGTGCCTGTCAGAATGAGCAGCAGCAGTTCTGCAGCGATGCCGTAACGACGCTTTGCGGACGCTGCGCATCCTGTGGCGGCGATTTCAAGGCTTGTGGCCTGAACCATGTCACGTCCAAGGACGAGTGCATTTCGACGCTGACGAACGTATGCTCGGCTTATGATGCAAACTATGCGCGAAGCACGGCCAATACGTGTCTGACCGAATTGACGCGCCTGACTTGCGACCAGCTCAAAACTGAAGGCAAGCCGGAAGTCTGCACGCGCTTTTTCTAAAATCCCCGTCATGATGAAATCCATCCATCCGACAGTTCTGTTCCTGGCTTTGTCCGGCCTGCTTTCGGCCTGCGCAACGACTTCGCAGTCGTCGGCCGAGGCAACGTATAAAGGATTCGTCAAAGCCTGTGCTCGCCATTCGGAAGATGCGTACTCTTATCTGCGCCATCCCGACAAGCACCTGGCCCCGTGTCCCGATGAGGGCGATTATCCCGCGAAAATCAAGGCCGACATCATTGCCACAAGCCCACGTCTCGATATCGTGAAATCGTCGGATGGATGGCAGTTTTACACCGGTTCCTATTTGGATCCCGATTCGGTAAAGTTCAGTCTCCTCAAGCTGAAATACGCCATTCTGAACCGCGATGTTGCCCAACTGGCCACAGTGATCGAGGAGCCCCTCGACGAGACCGAGCTCGAGAATTGGGTCAATTCTGCGGATGCCGCCGATATTTATGCGGCCATTGCGGCGCACCCCATGCCTTTCTTTGCCTTGATGGGGGATGTGGCTGAGTGCGAGGTTTCCGGTCGAATCCTTCGGTTCAGGATGCGCGACGGCCATTGGAAATGGGTGATGTATTATTATCAATAATTCGGGGGGCACGGCTATCGGCTTTCGCCGATACGCCGTGCGATGGTGTGCTATGCCTATGGCATACGCGCACCAGAGCCGTTCCATGGAACGACTCTACATGGGGGCACGCCTATGCGCCTGCGGTGCATACGGCTCGCGGGCGCGGCTATCGCTATGCGATACGCCGCGCTCATCCCGAACAATCCCCTCCTCCAAAAAAAATAAAAAAAAAGTTGACGCGGAATGTGAATTAGCCTAAAAGCGGCCCTCGCCGAACGCCTCCGGGTGTTGGTCCTGAGGGCATATAGCTCAGCGGGAGAGCATCGGCCTTACAAGCCGAGGGTCGCAGGTTCAAACCCTGCTGTGCCCATGGTCTTTAAAAATCTAATATCCCTAATTTCTTGGGGCGGTAGTTGAGTTGGTTACAACAACGGCCTGTCACGCCGTAGGTCACGGGTTCGAGTCCCGTCCGCCTC
>JAZODZ010000527.1:0-6485 GCA_045597285.1 Myxococcota bacterium | reverse complement strand
ACCGCTTGGCCTCCGACTTGATCTCGACAGTTTCGAACTTTCGTTCCGACTTAACTGGAAAAAACTGCTTTGGATCAATGCCAATGTCGCCTTTCTGACCGACAGCACTTCCCTTTCTGCCATCTATTTCGAGTACAAGCAGGAACTCGAGTCCTGGTTCAGTCATGGCGCGGAAGTCGGCTATCAGAATTCGATTGCGGCAACGGACAGGCGTACGGTCCGATATCCGCTCATCGCCACGAACTACTGGAAAAATCCCGAATATCACGCCGCTTATGGTGCCCATTTCAACATCGCGGATGAGACCGCGATCTCGATCTATGCCGCGCTTTCGATGATGCGTCCGCTCAAGTCGGAGCCGATTCACGGCTCATCGACGTATGCGGGATCGCTTAAAACGATGTCTTATGGGGCCGCAAAAGCATTTTCGGGCAATTCCGCCGCTGGAACAGCGCTCGTGCGTCTGACGACGCATGGATTTATGCTCGAAGGATTTGGGCATGTCGGCAAAATTGCGACGAAAAGCGGCATCAATACGCTTGTCTCTGATTTTCCCTATTACCGAAGCCTTCCCGATTACCGATCTGAAGATTTGGAATCGCTGGTTTGGTGGGCTGGCGGCCGCATCGCATGGAACGGGTATGGCGTTCACATCATGGGCGAAGCCATTGCCTCCGAAGAACAGCACATCAAGCGAGCCGGTATGTATGTACAGGCTTCATATACTTACGGGCGAGATGCGGAATTTTTGAATACATTCGAATTTCTGGTTCGATACGAGCAGACATGGCTTTTTAATTCGACAGATCTGCTAGACAGCACGCATGCTTTCCGCTCGACAGATGTCGGCAATGCCATCACCTGGGATCATCAGATTATTACTCTGGCGGCACGGCTCAATATCATCGAAGATATTCTGTCTATCCGTGCAGAATATAGCTTTTTCCTCGAAAAGAATGGCGTTCCGGCTCTGAATATCGACAATACCCCTTACGATGACAACGAACTCCTCATTCAAATAGAAGCAAAGTATTAATATTGTCAAATAACAAATGCTTTGCTTTGATTTTTCATCATAGACAACCCAGTCGTTGAGTTGTCCTTCTAGCCAAAATAAAGGATATATACATGAAAAAAATCATAGTGTTTTCATTATTGGCACTTATGACCATGGCTTGTAGTGAACAACAGTCAGATACTTGTAAACAAGACACGTCGTGGCAAAAGGTCACGTATAAATTCTCCAAAGACGACAACATTGAATCTGTTCGCGTAACCAATGCAGTCGGCGACACAGCTATTGTCGTGGCTTCCAAAGCCAAAACAGTTTATCGCGTAAATCCTGGCTCCACTTGTAACGCCACAGAAACCATCTATCAAGCCGAAGGCATGACAAAAGATGAAGAATTTACCAATTCTGCGGCCATCAATGAAACGGATTATGCACTCACACATACCTTACTCCTCCATGATCCTACTTCCGATAAAATCACATCCTGTGGCGGTGAACTCATTCTCCACGACGGAAAAGCCAATAAGGATTACGTCGTCAAAACCGGCCCAATGCCCGATTCTGTTGCGATTTCTCCCGATAAAAAATATGCCATTACGGCAGATGAACACGATGACGAGACCGACGCATGGGGAAAATGTCCGATCGCATCCGAAAAACCGGGTATCAGCATCATCGATCTGAGCAATGGCCTTGCCTCGGCAAAAGTCGTCAAGCAGATTCAGTTTACCCGTAACATCATTGGCCCGCGCGAACCCGAATACGTCGCCATTGCCTCCGACAACGACACCGTCGCAGTCACATTGCAGGATTCTCACGAAGTCGCCATCTTCAGTATTAAAGCCATTTTGAACGAAACTGGCGATACCCTTGAAGAATCCGTGACAAAGATCGTCCAGCTACCGCCCAATCCCGCCAACCAGAATCCCTGGCCCGATGGCATCGTATCATTTACTGTCGATAACAAAATATATTTCGCCATTGCCGGTGAATGGAATGACACCATTATCATTATCGACGACTCTGGAAATGTGATTTCCAATACCTACATCACCGAAAAGGACGTTCCTACGAATTTCCCATGTGTCGAAGA
Source organism: Myxococcota bacterium (assembly GCA_045597285.1). Classification (GTDB taxonomy): domain Bacteria; phylum Myxococcota_A; class Bradymonadia; order UBA4248; family UBA4248; genus UBA4248. The sequence continues at coordinate 4,380 of JAZODZ010000527.1, read as the reverse complement.
TACCGATTCACCTCGATACAGCCCCGATTCGATAACGGCTTATATACATAATAACAAGCAGTATATTGCATCCACGCTGAAATTTGCCGGTGCCGTGATCGTATATGACGTCTCCGATCCCGCAAAACCTGTGATGCAGTTCGTCGAAAAAGTTGGCGAAGAAGATATTCAGGAATGTACAAAAAAAGGATCCACTGAGACCCCCGAAGGAATTTCGGCAGGAAGCGGCTACATCTTGACTGCCAATGAAAAAGAAAATTCTGTAACAGTCATTAAATTATAATAATAATGTGATATATTGAACGGCGGTTCATTTTGAGCCGCCGTTTAGTGTCATAGAATCATGAAAAAATACTTCACCATTGCGTTGCTCTTACTTCTCGTTGCCGGTTGTCAGTCAAAAAAGTGCGAACTGCCTGAATTCGTGCAGAATACAGAACCTGTATGCGAATCCCCGACTGAACCCGTTGGCAATATTTACGATTCGTGGCTGCCATCCCAAGCTGTCATGCACAAATACCATAACGGTTTGTCTTTTGATGTCGGCTCCAAAGAGGCGGAGAAGTATTTTGAACGTTCCGGCACTTCGCCGTGGCTTACTCCGGAACTGATTTCGGCAGAAACTGCACAAAAGAGTAAACTTGCATGGGCAGAAAATCGATATGTGCGATGGCTCGGATCGACCGTCGCCACGATACATTTTCCCTTTTTTCCCGACGAATGGGAGGGCGATTTATACGTCGAGACGGGCCTGCGGCCCAAGGTAAATCCCTCGATGGCGATTCGATTTTACAAACCGGATGGTGACGGCAAAAGATCGTGGTCACAGCCTCTGACTACGGATTTGGTGCCGGGATATCAGGGTTATCGGTGGAAAGTCCCGCCGGAATATCTTTCAAAAGACGGCATGCAGCTCATGCGCGTTTCTTTTCCCGGATCCTATTTTGAAGGCGAAAACCGCGTTTCGGCCAAGTTCGTCCATTTCGCGTTTGGCAATCTGCCTCCGGATACCGGGCGAGTCCAAATCGAATCCTCGCCTCAAGTGCCTGAAAAATTCCGCGTTCTCGACAAGGAACTCGATGCGTACGGTCTGGAAAAAGATGGGCGTATCGAGCGGTATTATGTCATGCCAAACTCCGGGACATTGCAGTTCTATACAGCCCCCGGTGCCTGGCTGTCGGGTTCGGGAAAACTGACGGTGACGATTCAAACCGATTTCGAAAAAAAAGAACTTGCAACGATTCCGATCAAACCCGGGGAATGCTGGCATCATCAGACGATAGATCTCGAAGATTATGGCGACGAGGCCGTCCGATTATCGTTTGCATGGGCACTCGACGATGAACAGCAAGTCTTTACGCCATCGAAAGACTTTCATCCCGATATATATATTTCCGCGCCGCAAATCGTAATTCCCGACGATTCGCTTATGAAGTCCAAATCACAGTTTGAGGGAACAAAACGCGTCATCGTGATTGCGATAGACAACCTGCGTGCAGACAGGCTTTGGAATGAGGACAAACGCCGCGGTGCCAATCATCTCGGATATCTTGCGGACAATGGCGTGCTTGGTATTCTGATGGGCGAAGGCAAGAATTTCGTGGCGATGGAAACGTCGTTTATCACGGGCATCACGGCACGTGAGCATAATGTCTACGAGCCTGGCAAGTTCCTGCGCAAATCTGTGGGAACGATTGCAGAAGCAGCGACCGAAGCGGGCTGGAAGAGTTATTTTTATACGACATCGTCCATTATCGATACATCGCATGGTCTGTCGCGTGGTTTTGATGAAGCGCATGCACTGAATAAAGATAATATTACGAGTACGGACGGGGCGCTCAAAGAAGTGGCGACAGCGCTTGATCGTGCGCCCGAAAATGCATTTTTCTATGTGCATTTGTCCGAACTTCGACTCCCGCATCGCGTATCGCCCGAAACACTTGCACTGTGGGCTGTTCCAGGTTACAGCGGCCCTGTCAACGAAACGGCAATGAATAATATCGCTGTCATGAATGATCCACAACCGCTCGATTGCGAGCAATTTGAAGCCTATTACGATGCCGAACTCAACGAAGTCGATAAATCCATCGGTCAGTTTATATCGAATCTCGATAGCGATACACTCGTAGTTATCTATGGCACGCATGGCACTTCGCTTGGAAAGCCTGTCCTGGGATATGAACAGGGCATTACTCCATGGGAACTTTTAACGCCGTTTATTATATATCGTCCTGAACATAAAGTCGGCATTCAACGCGAGGGAATTGCGGATGCAGCAACGCTTTCCGCTACGGTTCGCAGTCTCATGAATATACCCACGGATAAACAGACGATATTTACACTCCACAACTCGCGTCCCATCGCCGAATATGACGGCAACACGGCGACAGCCTCGATGAAATATTTCTACCGGATAAAACGCGAAGCCGTCGATTCGCTATTTACCAACGGCCTCGACGATATTCCCTCTCAAAAAGATGAACGTCCACTCCCCATCCTTCGGCAGGCTTTGCGCGAACAAATCGATTGATATAGATTGATATTTTTTCAGATCGAGTATATTTATATATACTGGGCGGGCTATTTCATACGCCCGCCTCGTGCGGCTATTTTATACGCCGCACGGTATCGACGTGCCGCATACGCCGACACTTCTAATATGTCCCTAATATCTACGCATTCGACAAGTCATGGAAAAAATATCTGAAAGAGCTGTTTCTCAGGAGCCTAGTGCATATCAATCGTATGACGAAAATACTTCGGAACAAGACAATGATGTGGCGGCTCTGCAAAGGCTGATCGCTGATCGTTACCAGGTCATCAAAAAGCTCGGTAAAGGTTCCCAGGGATGTGTATTCCTCGCCGAAACAAACGACTTGCATAAAAAAGTCGCAATAAAGCAGCTTCTCGTGCAATCAGTAAAAGACTGGAAACAATACGACTTGTTCCAGCGAGAGGCGAATGTACTCAAACGACTCGATGTGCCAGGAGTAGCAAAACTCCACGAAACCATAGAAAAACTGGACAATGAGCCTCCGATGGCGCTCATAGTTCAGGATTATATCGAAGGCGAACCGCTTCAAAAGTTTATCGCAAACGGGCATCGGTTTCAGATAAGTCAGATCGGTGACATATTATTACAGCTGCTCAATATTCTTGACAAGCTGCATCACAGCGATCCCCCTGTGGTTCATCGCGATATCAAGCCTTCCAATATCATATTGAATTACGTCGAAAACGACACCACGCCGCAGGTTCACATCATCGATTTCGGCGCGGTAGCGAACCCGCAAGTCAAGGGGGGAGGTTCAACCGTAGTCGGAACCTACGGCTATATGTCTCCTGAACAACTCATGGGCAATGCCACTCCGGCGAGTGACCTTTACTCGCTCGCCATTGTTGCGGTATATTTATTGAGCGGCGTGCCGCCGGAGGAACTCGAAACGAAGGATTTTCACGTCCTCATCGATCCGCATCTTCAGCATTTGCCACATCAGATTACTGCATTTTTGCGAAAGATGCTCGAACCGCATGCGGAAGATAGAATCACGGATTACGATCAGTTGCGCGAGTTTTTTACAGCGCTCCAAAAACAACAGTTTGACAAAATTCCCATCACTGCCTCGACGCTGGATAAAGAAAAATACACACTCGACAAGGTTTATTCTTATCATCAGCAAGGCAATATCATATTATGGCAGGAACTTTCGGACAAGACGCCGAGAAAACTTGATAACAGTGTAAAAAAAGTTATTAAACGAAATATTAAAACTGCGGATTTGAGTGGTTTATTGGGAAAATTTATATTAACACTTATTGTCGGCGTTGTTATATTACTCTCGGTTGCGATGAAAATAATGATGATGGCAGATTCGAGTAGTGGTCATTATCCGTTTATATTTTCTATTGGAATTATTCTTGTAATTATTGTGAGCTATATCATGGAGATACTTAATAAAAGGAGGGCAGCCTATTATAGTAATTTTTTGTATAATCCTGAGCAATTTTTCAAAAATGCACGCAAATCCATGGCGACTGTAAATAGAATTGAATATAAATCTATCGTTGTTCACCAATTTCAGGCTACACCTGGTTTGGATATTAATGAGATGATTAATCAGACATATTCACCGACATGGCTGGTCACTTATGGATTTAACCCCCCCGATGACAGTTCCCCGGATATTCTCATTCGAACATTCGAAACGCATGTCGAGCCCGATTTTAAGGAAGGCGACCTTATCCCGATACTCTATATGATTGATCACGATGACAATGGCGAGCACGTTTTCCGTACTCCATATCCCATTAATGCTGCTGATAAATTCTACCCAACCGAGGAGTGATAGCCATGAATAATAATATCATTACACCCACAAT
>JAZODZ010000526.1:0-4902 GCA_045597285.1 Myxococcota bacterium | reverse complement strand
ATTCTATCGAAACCAGGCAATAGGCAATAGGCAGTAGTTGTCTGCACCTGAAGGTGATCTGAATTAATGAGTTTTATACAATCCACGAATGTGGCTTGAGATATTAAACAGTAAACAGTTCTTCTGTATTGCAACGGGTGAGCGTAAGCGAACCCAACGCCCCTCTCCCATTGGGAGAGGGGTGCCGCGATAGCGGCGGGGTGAGGTCTCACCCGTGATAATGGAACAAAAACACGCCGAATTTCATCTCTGCGGCGCGATGAATCATCGAGGCAAACTGGCCAAAGGCGTTCAAATCGTCCACGTTAAGGCGCGATGAACGGTGGAGCTGTTTCGTTATCGGCGTTCCGGAAAGAATGCTGTCGTAAGCCGCCTGATAAGTCTTGTCGAACCGAACGCGTTTTGAAAGCTGCGCACAGATTTCATCGGGAAGGATGTCGTCTGGTTCGAACGCCGCACTGATTTCCTCATATATCTTGCGATGCTGGGCATAGATGAGATCGATAAGCAGCAACGTTTGCAGGCTTTTCTGAATCGACTGGTCGAAAAAGGCGCAATGTTCGGCGCTGATCATGGCAAACGGATGCTTCGATTGAATTTTCGCATTCGACACGTGATTGAGGAGCGGGAACACGCTTTCGGGTGAAAACCCCGTCCACGGATAGCTGACGCCATAAGCGAAATGATAAACGTCTACTGCGCTTAAATGCTCGGGATTCAGTTCCGTTGTCGGATCGATATGCGCATTCAGGACGGTGCGAATTCCGTTAAAAAAGCCTTCCTCATCGATACAACACGGCACGGGAATATCCGGCTTTGCCGCCGGCAAAAGGAGCTCAAAAATCGAAGCCGAATCGCAAATCAGAAGCGTAAAAACCTGCAAACGCCAGTAATCGCAAAGGGCAGACATCTCCATCTGCTCGAGGCTTTTGGACGTATTCTCGATGCTTTCGAGGTAATAGAGATAGCGCTGGCAGATATCATCGATCTTGCGATAGCCGTCGTAGGCATCGTGAATGGCAATGGATGTGACAATGCTTTCCACGAGCTGATGCAGCGGCTCGTCATCGTGCCGCAGGGCAAAACTGACGAGCGCCGGTTTGATGAGCCGTTCGTACAAGTCAGTCTGAATGATGCCGACGAGCGTCCGGAATTCGAGGTTTATCGGCGTGACGGGCTGTTCTTCCGGCTCCGGAATGGTTTGTTCGGGCTGGGGTTCAGCGATATGAACAGCAGGCATCGATTTAGGGAATTTGGAACCCTTATGTTTTTTTGTGCTTTTAGACATATTCTGAACCGTCCAAACCAATTAACACCACAATTTCATGTTGTCGATGAGCCTGACGCCACCGACTCGGACGGCGATGAGCATGATGACTTTATCGGGCACGGAATCGGTATAAATCTCGAGTGTGTCGGGATGTGCCAGCGTGATGTACTCGATTTGTGCATCGGGCTGGGCGGCGATTTCACTGCGGGTTTCGTCAGCCAGTCTTTTGGCATCGCGGCATCCGGTATGGAACAAATCGCGGGCTTTTTTGAGGCCGCGGCTGAGGGAAAGCGCCTGTTTTCGCGCATCTTCCGAAAGCCTGACGTTGCGGGAACTGAGGGCGAGCCCATCGCTCTCGCGGACGAGCGGCATACCGATGATTTCGGTCTGGCAGCCGATATCTTCGACCATACGGCGCAAAATCGTGAGCTGCTGATAATCTTTTTCGCCAAAGAACGCATAATCGGCGCGGCTCAGAAGGAGGAGCTTCGTGACGACCGTCGCAACACCGCGAAAATGTCCCGGACGAGACGCCCCACACAGGATTTTTCCCATGTTCATGACTTCCACCCACGTCGAGTCCTGCCCATTCGGATAGAGCGTGTCGACGGTCGGAATGAAGAGGACATCGGCATTGCACGACTGGACTTTGGCAAGGTCTGCGGCTTCATCGCGAGGATAAGTGGCGTAATCTTCTTTAGGCCCGAACTGCGTCGGATTGACGAAATCGCTGACGATGACGACATCAGCTTTTTCACGGGCAGCACGGATGAGCGAAAGATGCCCTTCGTGCAGATACCCCATAGTTGGAACGAGCCCAATGGTTTTGCCGGAACGCTGAGCCTGTTTGGCGAATTCAGCGAGTTCTTTGGCATTTCGAATAATACGAGTCTTGATTTCTGTCATGGTATGTTTGCTTAAAAAAGTGACGAAGGTTTATCAGTGATAGGATTCCTGATCGGACGGGAACGAACCGTCTTTGACGGACTGGTTGTACGATTTGAGTGCCTGGATGACGGTATCTGCCAGCGAGGCATATTGGCGCACAAATTTGGACTTCTTGCCGGTATTCAGCCCGAGCGCGTCCTGAATGACGAGCACCTGCCCGGCAGTGTCGGGGCCGGCGCCAATGCCAATCACGGGGATGGAAAGCGCATCCTGCACGCGTTTGGCGAGCGAACGCGGAACGCATTCGAGTACCACCGAAAACGCACCAGCCTCGGCCAGTAATTTCGCGTCTTTGAAGAGCGTTTCGGCCGCCGTGTCGCCCTTGCCCTGGACGTGGTATCCGGACATCGTATTGACGGACTGCGGCGTAAGCCCGAGGTGTCCCATGACGGGCACGCCAGCATCGACGAGCCGGCGGACGAGCGACACGCAACGAGCGCCGCCTTCGAGCTTGACGGCATGGCATCCCGATTCTTTCATAATGCGAATGCCATTTCGGACGCCTTCTTCATCGTTGACCTGGTAACTCCCAAACGGCATATCGGCAACGACGAGCGGCGTCGTACAGCCGCGAAGCACGCATCGCGCATGGTAAATGATGTCGTCCACTGTCACGGCCAGCGTGGTATCGTTTCCCTGCATGACGTTGCCAAGACTGTCGCCAATCAGGATCATATCAATGCCCGCCGCTTCGACGAGTTTCGCGAACGTGGCATCATAAGTCGTTATCATCGAAATCTTTTCGCCAGCGTCTTTCTTGCGCTGGATTTCCGCAATCGTAATCGCCATGGTTTTTCTCCCTGCCATGAAAATATGTCAAAACGGCGGAATGGCGTCGTTTCTTGCCAGACCAAATCGGTCAAACATCTGATTCAGGTTCCAGATTGAGCAAATGCCCACTCCTGTTCTGTTTCGTCCTCAGGTAACGATCGTTGTACGCGTTAGGCTGAATGACAATCGGTTCACGCCCGGACACGATGATCCCTTCTGCCTTCAACCCCTCAATTTTCCTCGGGTTGTTCGTATAAATGTCGATGGACTCGGGTCCCAGGGCACGCAGCATCGCCGCCGCAACGCCGTAAGATCTCAAATCGTCGTCAAACCCGAGATGTTCGTTCGCATCGACGGTGTCGTAGCCTTCTTCCTGCAGCTTGTAAGCCGCAATCTTGTTGGCGAGCCCAATGCCGCGCCCTTCCTGCCGCATATAGAGGATGATGGCTTCCGGCAACGAAGCAAAGTGCCGTTGTGCCGCCTCGAGCTGCTGGCGGCAGTCGCAGCGCAGCGAATGAAAAACATCTCCAGTCAGGCACTCGGAATGAAGCCGCGTCGGGACATTCGACTTTCCTCGCACATCACCGCGAACGAGCGCGACATCGTCAATGCGCCGTTCTCCCTGACAGAAAGCAACAATCGTGAACTCGCCAAACTGCGTTGGAAGCTCAGCCTGGGCAAATATTTCGAGCGAAATCGTTTCGGTTTCCATGCTCAATCCTTAATACACACAATGAGACCGGCAAGCCTGCCGGAGCGGCTTGATCTAATATGTTTCGTGGTTTTATCAATCCTTTTTTTTATGTTTTGACGTGAAAATGCGTGGGGCACGGCTATCGGCCTGCGGCCCAGTTTATACTTACTCAATTCCATATCGTTATTTCTTCGTTTTGGTGATTTCGTCATATGGTGCCAGTCACTTGGCTGTAAGCAGAGGTAGCCTCAATATCCAGTATATTCTGTGATTCTTTCTCGCGCTGCATCTTCAGGTCTCTTCAAGGCTCACCCATTGGTAGCATTGCATCCTGCTGGAGATATCATACCAAATCCGACCGCGTATTCCAAAGGAATAGCAGGCGGTTAGCGAGCCGTATGCGCTTCGCCAGATGCACATTTCACGCAATCCCAAAATCGTTCAGTTTATGTAGCAATAAAAGCTTGTGAAAGAATTTGGAGAAGACGTTGACCGACTGTTCCGAGAGATGGCGCGGCTTAATTCGGCACTGCGAGAGGAAAAATTTGCTGTAGCAAACAGCGTTGAGGCAGACGAAAAGACTACAGATACTACGGAAAAGACTACCCAGATAATTTTAGAAGAAATACGAAAAAAATCTGATATTACACGGATAGAACTCGCAGAAGTATGTGGAATATCGCCCAATGGAATTAAGTGGCATTTGAAACAAATGCAGGAAAAAGGTCTCATCCGTAGAATTGGTCCAGACAAAGGCGGTAACTGGGAGGTGATTGAAACCAAGAAATGAGGATTTGACTATGGTTGCCGTGCTACCTCGCTTGCGCTCGCTATGCACGGCTTTCGGCGCTATTTCGCTGCGCTCAATACGCGCCTTTGCGCCCGGCTATGTGCTCGACCGCGTTGCGGTCTGTGCGCATACGCCGGGCGATACATAGATGGTTGGATTGGGCTTGTTAAAACAGCTTGCACAGTAAAACGTGGATAGCTACAATCAGTATGTGATTGTTGCATTTTATTGTGTACATCGCCAAATGCAACAGGTAATAGGAAGTGGATATGGCATTGTTAATAATAATGTAAAATATTTTGTGTAAACTCCCAAACACGCATCAAAGTTTGGTATAAGAGTACCGGGCTTGAGTGTGAAGGAGCAAAAAAAATGGCAGAACGCAAACGTAAACCAAAACCCACTCCCGAAATGGAACAGCTTGCACAG
>JAZODZ010000525.1:0-9250 GCA_045597285.1 Myxococcota bacterium | reverse complement strand
GATCCCAAACTCATCTTTGAAGACATCGGCAATTCACTTGATGCCTGCCAGAATTCACTCGTGGCCATCAAGGACAAGCTTAAAAACCTGCGCGGCACGCTTCAGTAATCGCGCCGCAACAACTTATTGAACATCTCGTCAGGGCCCGCAAGCCCTGACTTAGTTTTGCCTTTTATTTTTAAAAAGGAAACACATTTAACACCCAATCATCCGGAGCAGACAATGGAAGGAATTCGAGCGAATGTTTCTTCAGAAGAGGAAATTGAATATTTAATTCGAGCCAGGTATCCGCTTTTGTATGTCACGAGCACGGAAGAGGAACGCGTGGAGAGCAATCTGCGAGCCATCTGCCAGCGCCGTAATCGTCGTTTTGTCACCTGGTCATGTACGGAAGGTTTCCAGGGCGGCGATGGCGACACCTTCAACGATATCCGTGATCCACAGCGAGCCATGGAACACATTTTCCGCTATGAGAACGACGCCCTCTTCTGTATGCGCGATTTTCATCCCTATCTGTCGGATCCACAGGTCACACGCCGCCTTCGCGACCTGAGCCGTGAATTCAAGACGAGCCGTTACAAAAAGCACGTGCTTCTTCTCAGCCCGACATTCAAACTTCCGGCCGAGCTCGAGAAAGAAGTCAGCGTCATCGACTACGATCTGCCGAACCGCACGGTCATCAACGAACTCGTGTTGCAGGTTCTCAAGAGCGTTCCCGATGAGTTGTGCCAACAGGTCAGAACCGATCCGTTCTTCCGTGAAAAAGTCGTCGAAGCGGCTCTCGGCCTTACCGCCGTCGAAGCCTCGAACGTCTTCTCGAAATCCCTCATCATTAAACGCGATTTCGATATCGAAACGATCGTCGATGAAAAGAAAAACCTCATCCGTAAAAACGGTCTTCTCGAGTTCTATCAGTCTGACCTCAAACTTCGCGACATCGGTGGCCTCGAAATCCTTAAAAGCTGGCTCAAAACCCGTAACCTCGCCTTCAGTTCCAAAGCCCGTGAATTCGGTCTTCCGCTTCCGAAAGGTATTCTGTTACTCGGTTTGCCGGGCTGCGGCAAATCGCTGACCGCAAAATCCGTCGGTGCCCTCTGGAAGATGCCGCTCCTCCGCCTCGATGTCGGCAAGGTCTTTTCATCGCTCGTCGGTTCATCCGAAGAGAATATGCGTAAAGCCATCGCGACCGCAGAAGCCGTCGCCCCTTGTATTCTCTGGATGGATGAGTTGGAAAAAGGTTTCTCCGGTACCAAATCCTCCGGGCAGACCGATGGTGGTACGGGTGCCCGTGTTTTCGGTTCCTTCATTACATGGCTCCAGGAAAAGACAAGCCCCGTTTTCGTCATCGCAACGGCAAACGATGTCTCGATGCTTCCGCCGGAACTCCTTCGTAAAGGCCGTTTCGACGAAATCTTCTTCGTCGATCTCCCGAGCCCCGCAGAAAGAAAGACGATTATCGAAATCCATATCATCAAGAAAAACCGTAAGGTCGCCGACTTCGATATTCCCCGTATCGTCGCCGCCACACAGGGTTTCTCGGGTTCCGAAATCGAACAGGCCATTGTTTCCGCATTGTTCGACGCATACGAAGCAAAGAAAGATATCGATACCGACAGCGTTGTCCGAAGCTGCAATGAAATCATTCCGCTCTCCTACCAGATGAAAGAACGCATCGACTACATGCGCGACTGGGCAAAGAGCCGTGCACGTCGTGCCAGCCTCGATGAAGAAGGTTCACACGAAGAGGACAAGCAGATCCGTCACCTCGAAATGTAATCAGTGGATCCGGACATCATTGCGGCCTCTTACAGGCCGCCGTTCGGACGCAAAAGGAGATTTAAATGAGCCATTTTTCAACCGTAGAATCCAAAATGAAAGACCTTGAGTGCATCCTCGAAGCAATCAAGGATCTCGGTTATACCTATACACAGGCCGAAGAAGGCGTGAATGTTCGCGGATATGCCCAGCAGCTCGAAAAAGCCGATATCTGCATTAAAGTGAGCGGCAAATACGATGTCGGTATCCGCCTGACAGAAAATGGTTGCGAACTGCTCGCAGACTGGTGGGGCGTCGAAGCAACACGCGGTGTCAATGAACAGCAGTTCACAAACCAGCTCCAACAGCGCTACGCCTATCATAAAGTCGTCAAGGAAATGAAGGCGAAACACTACACGCTGGATATGGAAGAAGACAAGGTTACAAACACCATCAAACTGACGGCCACCAAATGGGGTTAATCCATCTGGCTTTCTCATATTAAGGAAAATACCATGGCAACCAAACAGTCAATCGAATTCACCATCAACGAAGATGGTTCCATCGAAGTTCATCCCGTCGGTTTTAAAGGTAAAAAATGCACCGAAGTGACGAAAGAAATCATCGAAGCACTCGGCATCGTCAAAAATACCAACTACACCAGCGAATATTATCAGCAGGAAACAGAAACCCATACCACGGTTTCTGTCGGCAGCGACGGCGATAATAAATAATTTTTTACGATTGAGTTTTTCTTTCAGACTTATTTTTTCATAAAAAATAAGTCTGATTTTTTATGGATATATATAAAACCAGCTTATATATATTCAACAAGCCTTACGGCAGGTGCTTGTGATGAGTGAAACAAACGAACAAAATACATCACAGCTTGATTTATCTATCGTCCAAATCGATATCGGACCCGAAAAGTGGCCGGAACATCATCGACCGGACAGCGGTTTCTGGCGGAATGCATTTGCCGATGGCGAAATGGCGCTCGCCACACGGAAACTGATCACCGAAGTTCATATCGAAAAGCCGCTGAGCATCGACTACACGAAGTTCGTCGAACACATCGCCGAACTTCACGTCCTCGAACTCGAGTCCGGCGCCGAACCCACAGACATGGAGAGACCGAACGAACTCGAAGACCAGGTGCGCGAATGCACGCCACAGTTTATTCTGCGCAATATTCCAAAGATCGAACACTATTACGATCTCGAACGCGTGCTGCCCTTCAATGTCGAGGATCCGCCCAAAATGGAGGCCGAAGATCTGATCGAAGAAATGCGCAATGCGCACGTCGGAAAAGTCGAATTCGGCGATTATCAGAGCGTCAAATTTGTCGACGATTTCCGCTCATTTCTCGAAGAGATTTTCTATCTCTGCCCCTGGGATCAGATTACGCGTGGCGAGCCCGATGAAGACAGCCCGTGGCACGTTAAAAACTCGACATCCGAACTCGCCAAAGACCTGCTCACGCGTCGAAACAAACTGTATATCTTTACTGAAAGCGGCATGAAACAGAGCGTGATGAAATCTTACGAGCCGCGCAAAAAAGACGACTCACCGGCAGAAGCCTGTCCGTTCACGCAGACATTCGGGCCCGGTTAATCGCTCAAAAAAGAAGCGGCGGCGTATGAAATAGCCGCCGCCGCAGGCCGTATGCGCCAAAAGCGCATAGGCCGCGCACCGAAAAACCGGTACAAACGATTATTTAATCAAACGTCCTTCCGTATCGCGGAAAACGGGCGCGGGCAAATCCATGCCTTCGAGCTGTTCGAGGATCGCCTTTTTGTCGCCGACGAGGACGATATCGGCCTGTTCAACCGTCGGAAACTCGCGGGCAATGCCGTTAAACTGATCGAGCGTGTAATTCTGCAACTCGCGGGCGAATCCGTTGATGGCATCGACCGGCTTGTTGTTGAGATAAAGCCCCGAAATGGTGTTGAGCACGCCCGACTGCGTCTCGAACGACTGGACGAGCTCGGATTTCCATGTTTCACGCGCTCGTTCGAACTCTTCCAGCGTGAAGTCGCCCTTCGGCAGACGGCCGAGTTCATAGAGGAACTCGTGGAGTGCCGCGCCCGTCACTTCGGTTGCCACGGCCGATGTCGAAAGCATCACGCCGGCCTGTTTCATCGCAGACACGGCTGAATTCGCGCCATAAGAGAAGCCTTTGTCCTCGCGAATGTTCTGCATCAGACGGCTCGTAAAGCTGCCGCCAAACGGAATGTTGACAAACTGCCACGTCAACGTCTTCATGTCCGTCGCCTTGACAGCAGGCTGGTAAATGCGGATGACCGTTTGCGGGGCATCGGGCTTGTCGACAATCGTCAGGCGCAACGCGGGCGCAGGCACATCGGGAACTGCTACTGGCACGGGCTTTTCGCCGAGTTCGAGCTTCCCAAACCGATCGTTCAGCAACGCCCTGACGTCCTCAGCCGGCATACTCCCGACCGCAATAAACGCCGCCGCCGCAGGCGAAAACAGCGTCTTGTATCGGCTCTTCACGTCGTCCAGCGTAATCGCCTGAATCGTCGAAATGTAGCCGTCTGTCGAACGCGAATAGGGATGGTTGTCGCCAAAATAACTCTGATTTGACGCGAGTTTGGCAATTGCGGCCGGAGCATCCTCGCGCTGTTTCAAACCGTTGATTGCAATCTTCTGAATGCGCAGGAAGGATTCCGGCGTAAAATCGGGCTTCAGCCAAATATCCGACAGAATGTCGACGCCTTTTTCGAAAAACTGCGTCATCGACTGCAAATAAATCGACGCCGAATCCTGAGTAATGCTGGGCGTAAGCGTGGCACCGAGGAACTCGACTTCATCCGAAAGCTGCTGCGCCGACTTGCCGGCCGCGCCTTCCTTGAGAAGTTCGGCGGTCATCGACGAAAGGCCCGACTTATCGGCCGGATCGGATGTCGCCCCATCGGTAAACACGACGCGCAGACTCATCAGCGGAACCATCGGGTTCTGGACATACCAAAGGGGAATGCCGTTATCGAGCGCGAGAATCTCTGGCGTGGCATGTTGGAAAAGTTTTGCGGGCGGTATTTCGGGAAGGCTGAAATCTGACATGGTATTTTCCGTGGCTGCAACGGGGGTTTGATTGGATGAAGACGTCTGACATGCGCAGCATGACAAACCTAGCACCACCATTAATATTGTAATTTTCCGCATCATTGTTCGCCCTCGCTAGTTTTGGGCATGACGACGAACGTGGCTCGGCGCGAATCATCCGAGAATATCGTGCGGACGACATCCATCAATGTCGTGATATTGGCTTCGCGATAGCGTTTCAAATCGCCGGCCGGGAAATCGGTCGAATGGCCATAAAAATAATAGCTGTTGAAATTGTCCGCCCGTGTTCCAATGGCCTGAAGCTGCTTAACGTAAGTCGTTTCAATGGAATTGCGCGTTCGGTTGAACTCGTCATCGGTCACGCCCTTCTCGACGACGGACTTGAGTTCGTCGAGAATTTCGGCCTCGAGCGTCTCGACAGACACACCGGGAAGTGGCATGACATCGATCAAAAACATCGACGAAAGCCCCGACATCTGGCCGCATGAAACATTCGATGCGAGCTCTTTCTGATAAACGAGACGGTTAATCAGGCGAGAATTCTGGCCCTTGCACATGATATTGGCGAGTATGTCGAGTTCGGCATCGCCTTTTTGCAAAAAAGCGGGCGAGTGCCATGCGAGCGTAAGGCGTGGCACCTGCACTTTGTCGGTCAGGACGTGACGCGCCTTGGTCGGCATCGTGACTTGCGGCACGGGCGGGTTCCCGGGTTTCGGACGTGCCTTGATAGCGCCAAAATACTTGGTGATCAGCGCCTTGGCGCGTTCATACTCGAAGTCGCCGCCCACGACGAGCGTCGCGTTGGCAGGCACATAATAGGTATTGAAGAAATCGATGACATCCTCGAGTTTGGCGGCCTGAATATCCTCAATCGAGCCGATCACGGGGTGCGCGTAAGGATGGCCTTCCGGATACATCACGCCGGGCATCTGATCCCACAGCTTGCCGTAAGGCTGGTTGTCCATCGTCTGTTTTCGTTCGTTCAGAACGACATCGCGCTGTTTGTCGAGTTTTTCCTGCGTCATGGCATCGGCGAGGTGCGCGAAGCGGTCGGCTTCGATAAACAGGACGGTTTCGAGCATATTCTCGGGCGCAATCGTATAATAATTCGTCACATCTTCACGCGTAGACGCATTATTGGAGCCGCCACCGCTTTCCAGAAGCAAATCGATATTGGGCACCTTGTCGGTTCCCATGAACATCAGGTGCTCGAATAAATGGGCAAATCCAGTCCGTCCCGGCTGTTCATTCTTCGATCCGACGTTAAACCACATATTCACCGTGATAATCGGCAGCGAGTTATCCTTGAGCATAAAAACCTGAAGGCCGTTGTCGAGCGTGAACTGTTCAAACGGAATTTTAATGCTTTCCTGTTGCGTCATTTGAGCCTCCTGAGCGACAGCCGGCGCGCAAAAGGCAAGTGCGAGCGCTGCAGCACAGCTGAGCATGAGATGTTTGAATTTCATAACGAGATTCCTGTGTATGGCTTGGGATGGCGGCGGCTATTGACATACGCCGCCGCGCGCTGGCTATTGGCATACGCCAGCGCCACATTATATACTATTTATCACACTTTAACCCTAAAAGACTTCCGATGAATCGGTGTCGGGCCCAGTTCGAGAACCGCCTTTCGGTGGGCTGCTGTCGGATACCCGACATTTTTGGCAAACCCATAGCCGGGATAAATCGCATCGTATTCGACCATCAGGGCATCGCGATGGACTTTGGCGAGTATCGAGGCTGCCGCAATCGACCAGGATCGCGCATCGCCTTTGACGTATGCGGTCTGAGGCCAAGCGAGATTGGGGATGAGCTTGTTGCCGTCGACGATGATATGCGCAGTTTCACGATTAAAACCGTCCAATTTTTCAGAAACAGCCATGACGGCGCGTTTCATTCCCTCGAGGCAGGCCTGGAGGATATTGAGTTCGTCGATTTCTTCCGGTGTCATGTCGATCACGGCATAAGCCGCAGCCGTATCATGGATTTCGTCGACGAGGGCTTCGCGCTTCTTTGCCGTCAGTTTCTTGGAATCGTCGAGTTTTGAAAAGAGATCACACGAATCATCCAGGTGATTGGGAAAGACGACGCAGGCAACCGTGGCGGGGCCTGCCAACGGCCCGCGACCGACTTCGTCGCAACCCGCAATATAGCTGGACCAACCGTTGGCACGCATCATCATTTCGATGCTTTCATGGGCGTTCATTTTTTGTCCTGATTTTCCTTGATGTGTTCCAGCATCGTACGCAAAACCGTCTCGAATTCCGGAATACACACGACATTCGTGAACAGAATGAGTCGAACGGGCTCGCCATCGATATGCATCATCAAATCCGCGCCAGCGCCTTCTTTGTCCAGCCCCGTGTTATGGACATCCAGCACATTCCACGGAATGCAGAACGTCTTTTTGGGATTGTCGCTGATATATAAAAACTCGTCGTCATAAGCCACGATGGCAGTACGTGCAAACCGCCGCCATTTCTGCGCCTTCCCAAAGATGATGAGCGATCCCACACCGAGGACGACCGGGGCAATCATCCAGATTTTGGGATCGAAATGCGTGAACGGGTACACGATGCACGCCATGACGAGAAGAAAGAGCGCCCCGAATTCCATCACTTTTAGCCCGAGCGTATTGGTCGAGTAATGAAAAACCTGCACATCGCCTTTCGACAGTATTTCTTCCTGCGCCTTTACCTGCATATCCAAACTCCGAATTCAGACAGCCCATCCTGTCGTTTTCGCAATACTTCATACAAGCACTATGGGCAAACAAAAAAACCCGAAACGTTGCCGTTTCGGGTTTTAAAACATCCCATCTCCCACCGGGAGAGATGGTCAATTAGTCTTCTTCGCGATAAGCGTGGAACAGACCTTTAATCGGCTTCGAGCTAACGCTTGAAGGCAGCGTGATATCCCATTCGCAACGAGCCGACAGTGTCTTCGAATCAGGCTTGAACACATCATAGGCCGTATAGGGAACTTCATCGGGCAGGCCCATATTCATGTACTGAGTCGTTCCACCATCATAAAGCGAGCAGTTATCCGCCTTGAGGGTAAGCTGGTTTGCAGTGTTGCTCTCGAGCTTAGACAGCGAGCTATCAACCCACTCATCGAGTTTACCGAGTGCCTGATCACCGCATGCGAAGCCAGCGGCCACCGAAATGACACCGGAAACGCTCGCTGCATCGCTGGAAATCAGGTAAACAAGCGCTTCGACAAAGCGTTCGCAGCTCTTGGTGATATCCGTCTGCCCAAGTGCCGGATATTTTTTGTCACCCTCTTGCTCAGCCTTGTCGCCACATTTGGACTGACCAACACATTTGGTTTCGTAATAATTGACGATCGAATCGAAGAGGATCTTGTCGAGGAATGCCGACAGATAACGGCCATTCTGAACATTGGGTTTCGACTTATAGTCGAGCGCGGTCGGGAGAATCTCGCCAAAGACGGCTGAATAAAGGATCGAAGCCCATTTGAAGGTCAGAGAATGCGAGTTGATATTGAGCTGACCATCGACACCGGCAGGCAGTGATTCATCGTTGATAGCGCCATTCCAGGAACCCATGATGGCATTTCCTTTCTGAGCACTGAGCGCCATATTTTTACGGCATTTGGCATTGCCATAAGTATATTCAGCATCGACGCAACCAGATGTCGCAATATCGGATGAACTCCACATATACTGCAAAGAGCTGAAGGTCTCGGAAGCATCATTAATCTGGAGTCCGGTGGCTTCACTCACCACAATCTTGCCCTTGAACTGCATATTGCGCAGGAGGTCTTCGACATCCGGGGAAACCTCTTTGATCACCTGATACCACTTATAATCTTTCAGATAACCATCGATGAGAGGTTTGACATAGCCGCCGGCAAGTTCTTTACCCATTTTGCCAACGAAATTACGGATGAGATTATTGATGGTTTCATTACCGAGGTCGAGTTCTGCAAGACGCTGAAGTGTATTCACCCAGACGAAATCCCAGAGGGCATTCAGTGGGTTGTCGAACAAACTGGCAATCCAGTTCACCCAGTCACCGCCCTTCATCTTTTCAACCGGTGCAAGCGTGCCACTGTATTCGAATGCGCTCGTCAAATCGAAGTTTGAATAAACGACGTATTCACCCTTGATATCTGTAGGAATCGGTTCCAGTTCGATTTCGACGACCGTGTTGTTATTCTCTTTGGAAATCGGTGTACAACCAGCACCAAGAATGACGTCTTCGCTCTCATCCGAAGCCGAAGCAAACGCAAGAATGCCCTTGTGCTGTGTGACATCGATCTTGATGGCAGAGGCAGCATCCACAAGATCCTTGGCCTTGAATGACGCAACCAGGGGTGCTTCACCAGCCGAATTCTTGGCGTTCACAAACGCATCATCCCAAACAGCATAAGTCGGATCGTAGCCATG
>JAZODZ010000524.1:0-10311 GCA_045597285.1 Myxococcota bacterium | reverse complement strand
GACGGCCCGGAGCATCCCCGCCACCGACGAAAACGTGGCCCTCTATTCCCGGGTCAACCGCAGCTGGTGGGAAAAGTTCGAGCGGGGCGAATGCGAAAAAAGCGACCTGCTGTGGATGCGGTTTGAGGAGTATTTTTCCTTGCTGGGAGTGGCTTTCGACCCCCGTGCCGCCCAGCACGACTATCACGAAAACCTGGGCAATTACGCCTTTCTCATCCCCGGGGCGGAGGAATTGTGCCGGGAACTGAAAAACCGGGGCCACAAGCTGTATGTGGTCACCAACGGCACGGCCCACATCCAGCACCGCAGGTTCGGCGCTTCCGGGCTGGAGCGCTATATGGACGGGGTGTTCATCTCGGAGGAGCTGGGCACCCAAAAGCCCGCCAAAGCCTTTTTTGACCAGGTGTTTGCCGCCATCACGCTCTATGACAGCACCATTGACAAAAATAACTGGTACACCATCTACGACGCCGTGACCTTCTCCTCTGACAAAGACAAAATCAGAGCGCGTCTCGGTCAATAATATCGCGATTATTTACCCCAAATAAGCCTTGAACGATGCAGTTGTAGTGAAATTCCATATATCAAATTCACAGCATCGTTCGGGCTTATTTTATTTACCTAACTCCAACTCCAACTCATTCTATTCCTCACACAGCCTAACCTTTAGCCGTCGAACCTCATCCCCGGTCATTCCGCCGTCCAAAAGATATCGAGTCATAAACGGTACATAATCCAAATCTTCAAGTCTGCCAATGCTTCCGGACAGCCATGACAGCATCGTGTCAAACAGTAAATCGATAATGGCAAAATAACTGTGTGCTCTGCTCTGCTCCGTAATGCCATAATAATTTTCATAAGTTTTCATATAATCATTTCGCATTTCATAATAAGACGCCCCACACAGCCCTTCCATTAATATCGCAATAAATCCAGTCCGATCCTTGCCCTCAGTACAATGAACGAGCGCCGGACCGTCATATTTGAGCATCTCGATCAGACTGTTAGCCACTTTCTTTTGGAATGCCGGAAGCCGAAAATTAGATGTCAAATCGAGAAGCTGGACGCGCCCGCTTCTTTCCAGTTCATCGAAATATGGCGAATCATAATCGGGCAAAGAACGATAAAGCGAAAGTTCGTCGCGGCTATCGGCGATGTTGATGACAAATTGAATATGATCACGGCGCATAAAATGATCGACTATTGCGGCACGGCAATGCACATTATGGCATGGCGAAGCCGAACGATACATTCTATTATTATTCATCTGCCCGCCGCACATCGAACGGTAATTGGCAAAAACAGTCGCATTGGGATAGTCATGGATATCATCCGAATAATGCAAAGAAAACGTCTTTTGAATATCGATATATCGCCCCTTTTGTGACATATATACCGACACCGTGTCGCCTTCCTGCATACCGGCGATTTGCCACACATCGCCGCCATCATAAATCCCAATACATATCAATTTAATCCCCGGATAACCAGTCAAAACGGTCTCACCAGCTTTTGCATAAAAGCCATTATAATACGGTACATCCCTCAATTCATATCCACTGCTGAATATCAAATCGACGCTGTCGCCAAATTCAAACCCTAATGCATTAAACGCTTCGACTGATATATTTAAAAAGATACTCCCAAACTTGAGCTCATGTATCGCCTTTGCCTCGATGAGTTCCGGCCTTTTCAATTTATCCACCATTTTGCATCCTCGCGCGTCACACCCCGGCATTGTTTATGACAAAAATCAGCAAAAAATTCATCTCTTTTTAACGGTAACGGTCAGCACATCTAAGGTACGTAATCCTATTGAAACAAGGCAATAGGCAGTTGGCAATTTTTTGTCAACTGATATCAGGCCTTGTTCAATCGATGAATGCGGCTAAACAGCGAACAAATCTTTTGTGAGGTCTGACCATTTACTCATTCAGGGACACTTTTATCGTCTGCCCAGCTATTTTATTTGACAAACACCCGCACTTGCACTAAATGCGCGCGTCTTTTCCGACAGGAGCGTCGATTTTCGAGCGTCGGAATAAGTGGCCTTTGTAGCCGTGGCAATTCTTTTTTCTTTTTTTATTTGGAGTCAATCATGGCCCAGGATTTTGAGATGGAAAGCTTTGAGGCGTTACTTGCTGAATATGAGCAGGATCAGACGTCTGTTCGCGAAGGTGAAATCGTCAGTGGTAAAGTTGTCGATTTCGTGGGTGATTTTGTTGTCGTTGATATCGGTTATAAATCGGAAGGCCAGGTGGCCAAATCCGAATTCGTTGCCCCCGATGGTTCATTCAATGTGAAAATCGGTGACACGATCGATGTCTATGTCGAAGCCACCGAAAACGAAAACGGCCTCTGCGTTCTCAGCAAGAAAGAAGCTGACAAACTCATGATCTGGGAAGAAATCTCCAAAATCGCCGACAGCGATGAGACCGTCGAAGGTACCATCATGTCACGCGTCAAGGGCGGTCTTGCCGTTGATATCGGCGTCCGCGCATTCCTCCCCGGCAGCCAGGTCGAACTCCGTCCGACCCGCAACCTCGACAAATTCATCGGCCAGAAATATCGCTTCAAAATCATCAAGTTCAACAAGAAACGCGGAAACATCGTCCTTTCCCGTCGCGCCCTTCTCGAAAAAGAACGTGCAGTCCTCAAGAGCCAGACGCTCGAAAAACTCCACGAAGGTGCAATTCTTGACGGCGTCGTCAAGAACATCACGGAATACGGTGCATTCGTCGACCTCGGCGGCATCGACGGTCTCCTCCACATCACCGACATGAGCTGGGGCCGTGTCAATCATCCGAACGAAGTCGTTCAGATTGGCGACGAAATCAAGGTCAAGGTCCTCAAGTTCACGCCGGATAACGAACGCGTTTCCCTCGGCTACAAACAGCTCGCCCCGGATCCCTGGGAACATGCCGCCGAAAGATATCCCGCCGGCATCCGCGCCCTCGGCCGCGTCGTCTCCCTCATCGACTACGGTGCGTTCGTTGAACTCGAAGAAGGCATCGAAGGCCTCATCCACATCTCCGAAATGTCCTGGACTCGCCGCGTCAAACACCCCAGCCGCGTTGTCAACGTCGGTGATGTCATTGATGTCGTCGTTCTCTCCCTCGATACCGAAGCCAAGAAAATCAGCCTCGGCATGAAACAGACCGAACCCAATCCCTGGGAAATCCTCGAGGAAAAATATCCGGTCGGCACCATCATCAAGGGCAAAATCCGCAACATCACTGATTTCGGTCTCTTCATCGGCGTCGAAGACGGTATCGACGGTCTCGTCCATGTTTCCGACATCAGCTGGACGCAGAAAGTCCGCAACCCGACCGAACTCTATCACAAAAACGACGAAGTCGAAGCCGTCGTCCTCAACATCGACGTCGCTTCCGAACGTTTCTCCCTCGGCATCAAACAGCTTACCGCTGATCCTTGGGAATCCCTCCCCGAAATGTATCCTCCTGGGTCGGTTGTCGATTGCAAAATCACCAAGATCACTGAATTCGGTGCTTTTGCCCAGATCGCTGAAGGCGTTGAAGGCCTCATCCACATTTCTGAACTCAGCCGTGACCGCGTCGACGAACCGGGTTCCGTCGTTCAGATCGGCGAAACGCACAAAGCCGAAGTCATCAGCGTTGATCCTGCAGAGCGCAAAATCGCCCTCTCCATCAAGCAGTTCGTTCGCAACAGCGAAAATGGCCGTCTCCGTCAGTACATCGACAACGATGCTTCCAGCACCGCTCACCTCGGCGACCTCCTTCAGAATAAACTGTCCGATCTCGACAACGAATAATTTGTTCTGACATAATAATTTAAGCCGCTCCAATTTGGGGCGGCTTTTTTTTTTCGGTCGGCACGCCTATTGTCATACGGCGTGCCCGCCGCGCTATTGCATACGCGCGGCGTTTCTTTTTGATTGCCGCCAAAGAGATCATGCCCTGCCCGTCACGATTCACCCCCATTCAGATGTTGCCTCCAGCCAGAGCGAGGTCATTCGGTGAGCGAAAGCGAACCAAATTCCCCTCGCCCACGGGG
Organism: Myxococcota bacterium; assembly: GCA_045597285.1. GTDB lineage: Bacteria > Myxococcota_A > Bradymonadia > UBA4248 > UBA4248 > UBA4248. Next base: position 6,276 of record JAZODZ010000524.1, on the reverse strand, counting down.
AGAGGGGTGGCCGCAACAGCGGCCGGGGTGAGGTCTAACTCTTCCCGTCCTCTGAACGATTTGTTCAAAAATGCTTTGTCTGTCAAAACAACTGTTTTATAATAAAATGTTTGGAACATTGATTCTGAATAAAGAATAAAGGATATTTGTGATGTATGTCTGTGATAAATTTGCTCCGGTTCGACTTTCGATAAATCCCGAAACTATCCGCATCGAAGACCGTGCGGTGTTGTCCTGTCTTATCCGAGCTGCAACTTTTCTCAATCCCGTCTACCTTCGCCAGGTGTCGCATTATAACCCGCAGTTCAAGCAGGAAATCGAGGACACCCACTCCCAGAAACTCATCGACAGCTTCGCCATCATGGGCGGCCCCTGGGATCGTTTCAACAAAGACGAGCCCTTCTATGGCAACATCACAAAGCCGCTCGGTGCGGGGTTCTATCCTGCCGACATGACGCAGGATGACTTCAACGAATGGATCAAACAACACCCAGAAGATAAATCGAGCTTTATGAGTTTCAACACGCTCATCCGGCGTCGTGACGGCAAATTGTACAGCATTCCCTATTCGGAAGCTTATGCCCTGGAACTCGAAAAAGCCGCAGCATTGTTGCGCGAAGCCGCCGGCATCGCGACCAATCCGTCCCTCAGACGATTCCTTAGACTTCGTGCGAACGCCCTGATTTCAAACGATTACGCCGAGAGCGATGCTGCCTGGATTCAGCTCGACTCCGATATCGAAATCGTCTTCGGCCCGTATGAAACCTACGAGGACCAGCTCTTCGGTTACAAGGCAACATTCGAATCGTTTGTCGGTTACAGAAATGCCGAAGAAACAAAGCGCCTTGAACACATCGCCTCACTCATCGAAGATATGCAGCAGGCGCTTCCCATCTCCGATGAAATGAAGGGGACAAGACAGGCGGGACAGTCTTCGCCATTCGTCGTCATGGATCTTCTCTCGGCTTCCGGCGAAGCCCGTGTTGGCATTCAGACACTGGCTTTCGTTCTTCCCAATGACCCCGTTGTCATCGAAAAATACGGCACCAAGAAAGTCATGATGAAGAACGTCCAGGAAGCCAAATTCAACGCGATCCTCAAGCCTATCGCCGAACGTTTCCTCGATAAATCCGCCCTTGACAAACTCTCATTTGATGCATTCTTTAGGCATACGATTCTTCATGAAACCGGCCACAGCCTCGGCCCAAAAGCCGTTTTCAATTCCACCGAGACCATCATTCATTCGCTCGCGGAAACCTATGCCCCCATTGAGGAATGCAAGGCAGATACGACATCGATCTACCTCACCGACTGGCTGCGAAATCGTGGCGAGCTGACGGACGCTCAATACGACGAAACGTGTGCAACCATGCTCGCAGGATTCTTCCGTTCCATGCGCTTCGGGCTCACGCAGGCACACGCTCGCGCCAATGCAATCCAATTGAATTTCCTGCTCGAAAAAGGCGCCGTGTCGTGCAACGATGGCGTGTTCTCTGTCGACACGGCTAAAATGCCAGACGCCATTTCGGCTCTCGTTCAGAAAATCATGGAAATCGAATATGCCGGCAACCGTACAGAAGCACTCGCATTCCTCGATAAATATGCCGTGGTGAATGACGAACTCGCCGAAAAACTCAACGGCCTCGCCAATCTTCCCATCGATATCGTCTGTACTTATGACGCCGAAAATCCTGCTTTTCTCAAGCCATAATAGATTTTAGAACAATGCTCCACGATGCGGGCCATTCGCCCGCACCCAGTGGAGGGCGTCTTCCATACCTTCTTGTTCAGACTTTTTACTGTTCGACGTTTCGCAATATGATTAAAAAACATATCATCTCTTTTGCTGCGATTGCAGCTTGCTGTTTATGCGCATGCACTTCCTCATCCGAAGTCATTGCGAACCATTTCGATGCCATGGGGCAGCTCGTACAGCAATCCCCGGACGATTGTGAAAAAATCGCTTCTTCGCTTGACGCTTATCTCAATGCGAACGAAGCATCCATGCGAAGCGCAGTCTCCAATATCAGTGGCTCAGAAACCAACGAGGCACGTAAGATTTTTGAATCGAGTCTTGCGCTTCATCTCGCCACTGAAAAATGCACGTCGGATTCCATGGAAAAATTCCGCACAAGACTTTCAGACATCGTCCTTCAGAGTACGTCAAAATAAACCATGCCACAGAATATCATTTATCCGGATGAATTCGATGCCATCGTGATCGGTGGCGGTCATGCCGGTTGTGAAGCCGTGTGGGCTTTAGCCCAATCCGGCTTTCGTGCCATGCTCATTACGCTCGATATCGATCGAATCGCCCAAATGAGCTGCAATCCTTCTATCGGCGGCATAGCCAAGGGGCATCTTACGAAAGAAATCGATGCACTCGGCGGCATTATGGGCCGCGTCGCAGATGCTGCCGCCATTCAATACCGGACGCTCAACGCCAGCAAGGGGCCAGCCGTCCGTTCGTCCAGAGTTCAGTGCGACACGCAGCTCTATCGACGTGAAATGCTCAAAATGCTGTCATCGCACGCCAATATCAGTCTCTGCCAGGCGCGTGTCGAGGACGTCATTCTCGAAGATGGCCATGTCACGGGCGTCCTCGTCGATGGCAATGTCCTTTATAAAACGAAGTGCGCCATTCTCTGTACGGGCACATTCCTACGCGGTTTGTGTCATATCGGCGAACACCACTTCGAAGCCGGTCGTTCTGGCGACGGCGTCAGCACTCGACTCAGTGCCGCATTACAAAACATGGGCGTCCAGTTAAAGCGCCTCAAAACGGGAACGCCGCCGCGGCTCTCCGCCCATTCGCTCGATTTCTCGCAGTTCGAAGTGCAGCCCGGCGATGAATCGATCACGAGGCTCAGCTTCTACGGCAATGCACCGTTGCTCAAACAGGTGCCATGCCATATCGCCTACACGACCGAACGCACCCACGAGATCATCCGCGCTGCCCGCGAACGTTCGCCGCTCTTTAACGGAACGATACACGGAATTGGCCCGCGTTACTGCCCCAGCATCGAAGATAAAGTCTTCCGATTTGCTGACAAGGATCGACATCAAATTTTCATCGAGCCGATGGGGCTCGATACCGACGAAATCTATCCCGCTGGAATCTCGTCCTCGCTTCCCTTCGATGTGCAGCTCGAGTTCATCCATTCCATTCCCGGATTCGAAAAAGCACACGTGATTCGCCCGGCATACGCGGTCGAATACGATGCCATCGAAACCGGCCAGATGACGCATTCCATGGCTCTCAGAGCGATTCCGTCCATCTTCATCGCGGGGCAGATTAACTGCACCAGCGGTTACGAAGAAGCCGCTGCACAGGGCCTCATGGCCGGCATTAACGCCGCCAGATGGCTCAAACACGAAGAACCGTTCATTCTCCGAAGGGACGAGGCCTATATCGGCGTCATGATCGACGATCTCGTCATGCGAGGCGCTGACGAACCTTACAGAATGTTCACCAGCCGTGCGGAATTCCGCCTTTCTCTCCGCGAAGACAACGCCGATCAAAGGCTATCGGGATACGGTCACGAACTCGGGCTTCTTTCCGATCAGGATTTCCAAAAATTCGCCGAAAAACAGGCCAAAATCGAGGAATTGTCGGCCAAACTGCCGACGCTCAAAGCAGCCGATATCGACAGGACAAAGCTCCCCGAGCCCGATTGCATTCCAACCGCCGGAAATCTTGCGCAGCTCATCAAGATGCCACAGGTCACGATGGACATGCTTGCCGCCGGCAACGAAGAAATCGCGGCATTTCCCGAGGATGTTCGCAAATGCGTCGAGATCCATCATAAATTCGACGGTTATATCCAACGCGAAGCCACTCGAATCGAATCGTTTATCGACATGGAAAAACGACGGATTCCTGCGGATTTTGACTACAAACGCGTGCATGGTCTGACCACCGAAGTTCTTGCCCGGCTTGAGAAATATCGCCCTGCCAGTCTCGGCGAAGCCAGCCGTCTTACCGGCGTCACGCCTGCCGCCATCAACGCCATCTGGATTACACTGCGTTAGAAACGCCGCACGCGTATCGGCAACGCCGATAGCGGGCGGCCAAGAGGCCGTATCGCCGCAGGCGATAGGCCGAAACGCGCGGCGTAGCGAGCATAGCGAGTAAGCCGCGCAACAAACGTCCAGGACAAAAAAGGCACCTCAAAAGAGGTGCCGAAATCGTGCTAAATCGCAATCCGCGCTATCGCTTCCAGAACATCGGTGCGCAGGCCGCCGGGACGGAGCATATTCAGAGTTCGTTTATAATATGCCACTGCGGTACGATATTCACCGGCAATTTCTGCCAATCGCGCGTGCATAATCAGGAAGTCGAGTGAATTAAACAGTTCCACGACCTCGCCAGAAAGCGCAAGAGCCCGCGCGGGATCGTTCTGATCGCACGCTTCCTGACACCAGCCACGAATCATTTCGAACGCACGCGACTCCGAAAACTCCGCGCCTCGGTGAAGTCCGAGACGAAGATTTTTCAGTGCCTCGGAATAATTTCCATCTGTCGAATCGCACCAAAACAGCGCGATATATGCACTCGACAAATCTGGCGCTTCCATGATGGCGCGTGTGGCCAAATCCCGACATTCCGCATCACAACGGCCGCGTTCTGCGCACATCAGGGCATATTCCGCATACGCCTCTGCAGTCGGCGTGGTACTCACGAGTTCATAAAACATCTGGATGGCTTCGTCGTCGAACTCCAGCTTGCGCAACGTCATCGCGAGCAAAAGTTTGGCCTCGGCGCCCTCCGACGGCCCTGCTTTCGCGAGGGCATATTCTGCCGCCGCTTTTGCACCATCGTAATTGCCCTCGTCGAAATATTCCCGCGCCCGATCATAATGAAGCAGATACTGACTCAAAGTGGTTCTCCATTACGCGTCACATCGCGTTATTCATCTCACAAACTTCTATGCCCTCGATGATTGTTCACCGATTACCAGCGAGTATAGACCGAAATCAGTTCCGGCGTGCGTTCACGGAATTTACCGATGTATTTTTTCAGGGCTTCGAGACAGCCAGGTTCCTGTTCCAAATGCACTTTGTCACAGAAGGCATGCCATTTATCGAGCATTTCACGTTCTTTTTCCGTCGGTTCAGCCTTCCTTTCCAGGCGCTGAATGTTGTCGATTTGGAAGACGTATTCGCCCAATTCGGCAGGAATCTGACGGCCACAATACGACACGGGACCACAGGGTTCGAGACGGCGAGCACCCATGCCGAGCAGGAATTTAAACGGGGCACCGGTAATCTTTTCCAATTCCTTGAACACATCGCCGATATAAATCTTGTCGAAATATATCGTCCCAAGATGCTGTCCCAAGCGTTCAAGCTCACCCGCCAGTTCCGTCCCCATCAGAAGATCCTTCGTCATGATCTTGTTCTCAAGAACTTTTGTGTCTACCGCATAAAACGTCAGTTCGTCTTTCATCGCAACCTCTCATTGTGGATATATGATTCCGGCAAAAAATGCCACTCAAACATTTTACGCTTTATTGCTTTATCAGTCTACGATTTCCGCCGACGCATAAGAAAAAACGACGGGCTTGTCATCGCAATCGAGCCGATACTCGAAAAACGCCTTGAGCACCGACATCATCGTCGATTTGCCAAAACGACGCGGCCGCGTGAAGAGGACGACCTGCTTCGAACGCGACAGAAGCCACGGAATCACATCGGTCTTGTCGATGTAATAGCCATGTTCATCCATGATTTTGGTAAAAAAATCGGTTCCCGCGATGGGGTATTTGCGTTTTTCGGTCATGTCCGTCACTCCTGTGCAAAGGCACGCAAGGCGCAAGCACACATTATAACAGGAAATGTGGGAATGGCGAGGGATGAATGGGGCGCGGACTATCGGCGATGCCGATACGCCGCGCGTGCCGGCCTATCGCTGCGCGATACGGCCTCTTGCCGCCCGCTATGTGCTCGCCTGGCATTGGGCACGAGTCACGACACGTGCCTACCGCCGGACTCTGCACATACGCGGGCGGTTCCTAAAATCGCCGCAAATCCGCATAAATACTTGATTTTCGCGCAGCAAAAATTTTAAATTTTTTCGTCAAAAAGAGATTGATTTTTTTATTTATGATGCAGTGGATTTATAATTAATAGAGGTTATAAATATGTTTCAATACTCACAGGTGGAAAAGAATTAATGAGAGAAAAAGATCGTTTAGTGATTTACTCAGGGTTGAAAGGCTAAGGAAGGGACAATTGCTGTAAATGATGCAAATAATAGAAGCCCGTAGGGCTTCA
>JAZODZ010000523.1:0-12474 GCA_045597285.1 Myxococcota bacterium | reverse complement strand
TATTGTATGTATTTTGGGGGAATCCCCTACGGGGATAGTTATGGTTGAATGACCTGATCCCCCGGTAGGCGCTTACGCGCCAACCGGGGGCTACTAAACGTGAAGCCCTACGGGCTTCTATAATTTACGCAATTGATAACATTTATTCTTCCTCAGTCCAAAAGCTAAGGAAGGGAGATTTTGTATTATTGTATGTATTTTGGGGGAATCCCCTACGGGGATGGTTATGGTTGAATGACCTGATCCCCCGGTAGGCGCTTACGCGCCAACCGGGGGCTACTAAACGTGAAGCCCTACGGGCTTCTGTTATTTGCGTCATTTACAGCATTTGTCCCTTCCTTAGACAAAGTGATCCGGAAAAACCCGCCAGACAGATTGATTGAAGCCCGGGGAACCAGTCTGCACAGAATTCAAGATCCCGCAAATGAGTATAGGTTGCCCGAACCTGTGTATATTGAAATGGAAGATAGCTAAATATGTCAAATAAAAATCTCGGTGATGTCGGAGAAAATGCCATTACTGACACAAAAAAATGAATTAAGCCTGTCAAAGAACAATTATTACGAACAGTGATGCCCCCCAAAAAGCTGAATGTCTCAGAAATTGAATTTAAGCGTTAATGGAGCAACAATGATTATCAAAAAATCGCGCCCGGCGTATGCGCACAGACCGCACAGCGGTCGAGCACATAGCCGGGCGCAGAGGCGCGTATTTGCAGAGAGACGTGCGTCCTGCACGTCTCTCTGCAAATAGCGCCGAAAGCCTGGCGTATTTCGCGCAGCGAAATAGCGCGGCACTTCCATAACAACAGTCTATATGGGGTATCCCTGCCGTCGTCGGCAATCGACAAAGAAGCTGGTACCTTTCCAACAAAAAGTGTGCTATGCTGCGCCGTAGTGATATCCTTGCAATGCGGTGATCCCTGTTCCGCCAGTTCAGCTCGCTAGTTGCTGTACAGGTGAATGCCGAATTAGGAACGCAGGGCGGAAAAGTTTTTTGGACCGAACTGGCGGAATTCAACGGCTAGAGGGGGAAATGGTTACATTTAGTCTCGTCAATATCACGATTTACGGTGTGAAACAAAGCGAGCGCCTTCTTCACCGATGATTCCATTGGGAACAAAGCCACACTTTTCCAGGACGCGTTTTGAGGCGATGTTATCGTCCTCCGCTTCGGCTTCGATTGCCGTGACGTTTGGGTTTTGAAAAGCCCATTCCATCATGGCTGCAACGGCTTCGGTGGCGTACCCCTGTTTCTGGTATTCATCCAGAATGCCGTAGCCAATCTCCGTCACGCCATGCTCGTTCAGGCCTTTAAAGCACAAATCTCCGATATGCGTGCCATTTTTGAGCTCAATCATCCACATCGCATACCAATTCCATTGTTCGGGATTTTGAAGGCTATCTGAAAGCATTTCCCGATAGGCTTTCCTGAGGTCTTCATCTATCGTGGCAGCAACAGTGTCTTCCATCTGTTGTCGGGTGGCGGGATATATTTTTAGGCGTTTCGTCTCGATCATATCGATTATTGACTGACTTTCCGTGTTTTAAGCGGCTTATCATCGGCGAGATTTTCAACTTTCGTCTCGACAAACAAGGATTCCGTACCTTCTGGAATGACCCAATTCTGGGGATAATGCGCAAACGCTTCGGCACCATAAAACATATCATTCATATTTGTAGTACTGGAAACATCCCAATTATCCACTGATTTATTGAATGATTTTGCGTTCTGAAACATAGAACGCATTCCCGTGACCTTGGAAACATTCCACTTATCCAGCGGCTGATTGAAAGCCCCCGCTTCCATGAACATACACGTCATATCAGTGACATTTGACACATCCCAGTGATTCAGTGGCTGATTAATCTTGCTTCCGTAAAACGCATGGCTCATATCTGTCACGTTTGTCAGATCGGGAGCTTCTTTAGGAATTTTCAGCGCGCCGCAACTATCAAGAAATCCCTCCATGCTCTTCCATTGCAAATCTCCCCAATCGTCAATTGAAAGCACGGCGACGGGATTATCCGTTCCCACATTCCCGGGTTCGTGATAGAGATGACAGGTCTCAAAATTTTTATCCTTTTTCAAGCCCTTGGGACACTCCGGCAGACACAAATACAGGCCAGGAATATCGCCTCTCAGTGCTATCTGATGTTTTCCAGACTCGAGCTTGTATTCGCACTTCGTGTTTTTAGTGACATCCGTTTGTTCATACTCGCCATCGCCATCACAGTCCACATCATATTTGGCCGGATATTTGCCGTCTACGGTATTAATCATAATATCGATAGTAATATTACCCGATTCAAAAACTTTAACGTAATCGGTATAACCTTTATCATAATTCTGATCGAAATTTCGTTCGGCTTCATAATGTTTTTTAAGATTAGAAGTAACCGTAAATTTAAAAGGTTTTCGCTCCACGACTTCGGGAACCGTTTCTTCGGGGGCAGGTGAATCATCTGCCAGTGCCGGTTCGGCAACGGCTGGTTCATTTTCAGGAACGACAGGCGCTGGCTCCACGACCGTTTTTTCCTCAGGGGGATTTGCCACGGGTTTGGCCACAACAGGCGCATCATTAGGCGTATTTGGCGTTGGTTCAGCAGCAACCTGTGACGGATTATCATCCGACTGAGCTTCGGATGTCTGCGATTTTTGAGAGCATCCTGCAACGGCAAGGATGGTAACAATGATTATGACGAAAATTGATGATGTTTTCATAGGAAATCCTTCGTTTTTGAAGAATGATGATTTATTGCTATGGACAGAATCATGAGAATATCTGTCTGGTGTTATGATTATCGCAAGCGATACGCATACTTTCCTTAAATACTCTCATATTCGTATCCGAAACAACCATTTGCCTAGGGTTTGAGTAATTTCAATACATCTGAAAGATCGCAATCTTCTTCAGAACAAACATTCCAGGCCAATTGTTCAATTGTCGTGTCGAGATTCTTCCATTTGTTCAGTTCGCAGTTGAAGCCATCCTCGTCTTTACAAGCTTCTAAGGCCGCGATGAGAACATCCTCGGCATAGACATCTTCGCAGTGGTAATCTTCCTCGTTATCGCAAGGGCCTGTTCCTGCCTTGCAGGCGATATGTTCCAGTTCTTCTTCGTCGTCGCAGTACTGCCCTCCATCGCTCGCCGCATACATCAAGGCAGTGCGCCCCTCGCGATCCCTCGCGTTGACGTCAATTCCAGCCGCGATCAGCGCCTCTATGACACTGACTTCCTGAGTGGCCATCAGCAAAGTCTGTCCATCCTCATTGCGCACATTGATATCAGCCCCGGATTTCATAAGTGCCTCGAATGCCTGCTCGTTCAGATCGTCACGTAACTGATGTTCTCCATGATACTTGCCGCGAAAAGTCTCGTAAAAGGCATTCCAGGCATTCTCATTGATGTGCATTTTATCATCCGTTTGCAGTTCGCTTGCTGTAACCGGCTCAACGACAGCCTCAGTTGCTGACTCAACGACAGGTGGTTTACTGCATGACAGTCCCATGAACGCAAGAAATGCCAATGCTGTGAGTAGGAGTTTGGTTTTGTACGAAATCATCGTATGCCTTCTAATACATGAAATAATGTGAGACAAAGCATCAAAAGAAGCACACCACCTTGTTGTGAGAGGCATTCAAGGCATGCCACTTTCGACTGTTATTGTATTCTATATTTTGTTTTGTAACAACTGATTTTTGCGGGGAATATTGTTTTATAAATATCGTTATATAATTATTTATATTATGTAATTTTATAAATTACTTGGTCTTATTGGAATGAGACAGAAGGTAGAAAACTGAAATGATGTAAAAGAGTTGTATTTATTAAGCTCATTTGTCCGCTTGAGTTACAGTTCAGTTCCCAATAGGTTTGCCTCTTAACAGAGACGTATATTATCATATTATAATGTTACATTCTCAATTTCACTCAAACGGGAATGAGTGTTATTGGGGTTTGGCATTGGGATTGCGTAATATACCTATCATTGAGGTTATATTGCGGACAACAGTCACCATGTGTTTTGTTGTCTCGTTCTTTGACAACCGAATACGAGAAAGATTTGAGATTCTTCGTCGTCAGGTTAGTCACTGTTCAGGCTTTACCTCTCCCGTGTTGCGGGCCCATTGTGGTTCATCATTCAAAAAAATGCATTTTGCGCGTTGACATCGTTGCCAGAAATTTCCTTGTCTAATGAAACGACACTAATAGGCGATTTCCTCACAAGGAGAACTAAAATGAAAGAAAGCATGATCCAGAAAGAAGCGATTGAGTATCTTGCCGTGGTAAAAAAGAGTAGCCGATTTACAAAAGTGCTGGACAAAAAAGGCCGTGTTGTCCCTATCACGAACGAGGCACTGGCAAATTCCACTCATGTGTCATGGCGTGCTGGCGAGGAAATACATGACCTCACGGGAAAAGTGCTCAACTACAAAAGCTATATGCGTTCTGGAAAGCCGAAACACTATATTGGCATACTCGGCATGGGTTCAAGGAATACCCATGTGGTATTGCCTGACTTTAGTGAACTCTTCATTCCCAATGATGACATCGAACAATGGATTCATGTGGACGATGCTTTCTATGAGTTTATGGACAAAATGAAGCAACCATATACCAAAGACCTGGAAAAGCTGACATTTGGCATTGAATTCGAATTCACTGGTTTAAAAAATGCCCGAAAACAATTCATCACATCCATGAGAACTATCGTGGGCGAGGATAGGTTTACGGACGATGGAGAATGCTTCCTGGGAATTAACTGGAATCTCGACAGCGACTCTTCCATTAAAAAGAAATCCATGGAATTTGGGTATGAACTGCAATCCCCTATTCTTCACATTGGCAATCAGAAAGATTATGAGGAACTTTGTGCCGTTCTCGAACTTATCAGGACCACATTGCACGGAAACGTGAATGCTTCCTGTGGAACTCATATCCACATTGGAGGGTTGCTCCCGGACTTTTATCGACAATACCGAAACAGCAGTGCAGCTTTATACATAAAGGAAACAATGGAAACTTATTTTGAGGACAATGAGATATTAAAAGAGTTCTCGTTGTGTTACGGTAGATTCGAGAAAATGGTGTTTGACCGGTTTGTATCATTGGACAGGCGGGCAAATAACAATGAATATTGTCATTCATGCATCAACTGGGAAGAAGAACGATACCGAAAAATTAACTTAGAATGTTTTTATTCGACCAAAACCTTGGAAAACCGTCAGCATCACGGCACACTGGATGCAGCGGATATATGGCACTGGATGGAGCTGAACGGCAGATTTCTTATCACATTTCTGAGGAATCGTAATGCTCTGGAAAACGTAAATAACATTGAGGAATTATTCAATGCCATCGGTCTCGAAGAATCTACCCAACAATATTATCTGCATTGGATGGAAGAATGGAAAGTCATCCAGGCAAAGAAGATTGAAGCCCAAATGCAGGCGGCTGATTATCGGCCACGAGAGGAACAGGAGTGTGAACCGGTACGTGAAATCGTGTTGCAAACTATTACGCCGAGTCAATTCCGTGCTTGCGCATAAGTACGCAACAAATCCTGAGTAGAACTGTTCAATATTATTTAGCCCAATCAAAGGAGACATTGAATGAGACATTTCAATCATATGCGTCCCTTCATCATCAAAGTCGTCGTCTGTGAACCTAGTTATGAAGTTGAAGTACTTCTCAACCATCCTTTTGTCAATAAAACGGAGGATGACTACGAAGAAGAGAATATCGTTGAAAGTTGTGAAGTGAGCGTTGATGACGAAGAATATAAGCCGTGTACATTCAAAAAGTACAGACGAGGTAAATATTACGAAGATGAAGAATCATTCCTCAAAAATCTCCCGAAAGGAGAGCATATTCTGCGATTTCGTGGAAAAGTTTCTGGCCTGTTGTTCCGTGATAATCGGGATGCGAACAACAATTCACACTATTTCTATTACTTTAGCGACGTATGCCAGTGGGGAGATATTCACTGGAAATATATGGAAGCCATGTTTCTTGAATGCCGACGTCTGGAGATGAGTGCGACAGATGCCCCTGATTTGTCTGGCGTAGACAAAAAGACAGGCCTAAAGGATCTATTCAAGGGAGCGACATCTTTCGATTCAAACATCGAGCATTGGGACGTATCTAAGATCAAGAATATGGAATCCATGTTCGAGGAAGCTGTCAGTTTCAATCAGCCTTTGGCACAATGGGACACAAAGAATGTCACGAATATGCGTGCGATGTTTAACAAATCCAGGAGTTTTAACCAACCGATTGGAAACTGGATTGTCCAAAACGTCACGGATATGAGCGAAATGTTCTCAGAGGCTTATGCCTTTAACCAATCCATTGGAGACTGGAATGTCAGTAATGTCACGGATATGAGCGATATGTTCAATAGTGCTTATGCCTTTAACCAACCCATTGGATGCTGGAATGTAAAAAATGTTATAAATATGAGCGATATGTTTCGTCATGCTTGTACCTTTAACCAACCTATCGGCAATTGGGACGTCCAAAATGTTACGAATATGAATGGCATGTTCTGTGAGGCTTATGCCTTTAACCAACCCATTGGAAATTGGGATGTCCAAAATGTCAAAGATATGAGTGCCATGTTCTCTGAGGCTTATGCCTTTAACCAGCCCATTGGAAATTGGAATGTAAAAAATGTCACGTATATGAGCTATATGTTCGAAAGTGCTCATGCATTTAACCAGCCCATTGGAAACTGGGATGTAAAGAATGTCACGACTATGAGCAATATGTTCGAGGATGCTCATGCATTTAACCAGCCGATTGAAAGCTGGAATGTAAAAAATGTCACGATTATGAGCAATATGTTTCGTCATGCTTATGCCTTTAACCAGCCGATTGGAAACTGGAATGTCAAAAATGTTACGAATATGAGCAATATATTCTCTGATGCATGGACATTTAATCAACCGATTGGAAGTTGGGATGTCCAAAATGTCACAAATATGAACTATATGTTCTTTAGAGCTTATGCCTTCAACCAACCCATCGGCGATTGGAATGTCCAAAATGTCAAGGATATGGGAGCTATGTTCGAGGGGGCTCATGCCTTTAACCAGCCGATTGGAAACTGGGATGTCCAAAATGTCAAGTATATGAACAATATGTTCAATGATGCCCACACCTTTAACCAGCCGATTGGAAACTGGAATGTCAAAAACGTCACAGATATGAGCTATATGTTCAGCAGTGCCCATGCCTTTAACCAACCGATTGGAAATTGGGATGTCCAAAATGTCAAGTATATGAGCAATATGTTCTATAATGCCCATGCCTTCAACCAACCGATTGGAAACTGGAATGTCCAAAATGTCACGAAAATGGACTATATGTTTGATAATGCTCATGCTTTTAACCAACCGATTGGAAATTGGAATGTCAAAAACGTCACGGACATGACCGAAATGTTCGAATATGCCTATCACTTTAATCAAAATCTTGACAATTGGAATATCACGTCAGTCGTTGACATGGACAACATGTTTGACCGAGCGAGGGAATTTAGGCAAACACCCATGAAATGGGTACCGAAGGGGCTGTTTGTGCTGTTGGTCAATCGGATACAAAAAGGCGAAGTATTCTCCGAGGAATTCTATCGTTATCTGGAACAGGCTAGACCCATACTTTATACTCTTTCCAAATCCGGATACGTTTTGGATACCGTGATACAGAATGAAGACGGCTATTTTCGGTTACAGGAACATCCAGAATTCATTCCCGAGTCGATTCGGCGTGACATCCTTTTGTCCACCCAGGATAATTGGTATCAATATGACAAAGAACGGAAAAAATTGCTGTTCCTGAGTGACGATGACGAACACTTATATACATGCGACGAAGGCGATATGTACACACGGATGGCCAAGATAGCCGAACAAATGAAAGACAAAGTCATTCCATACGAAATCGTCGTGGACAACGGCACGGTCAAACTCGTGGCTCGTGATAAGTATTACACCGTGGATGCATGATCGCGGCGTATTAGCGCAGCCGATAGCACATGTCGTGACACGTGCCGAGCGAGCCGCTTTAATTACTCGCCCGGCGTATGCGCACAGACCGCGCAGCGGTCGAGCACATAGCCGGGCGCAGAGGCGCGTATGCCCAAAGGGCATAGCGCCGAAAGCCGGGCGTATTGAGCCTTTTGGCGAAATAGCACGGCAAAACATAAAAACACCCACATAATCCACGTAATGGCGAGCGATGGCGATCTGTTGCCGAGTGTGTACATTTCTGATATTCTATATGGTCGGATGGAACCGTGCAGACGCAGTTTCATAACAATTAACACTTTTGAAGATGGATATTACCATGAAAAAAATAGCTCTTTCGACCGCACTTTTCCTTGTCATGCTTAGTTTTGGTTGTGGTTCCGATGGGCTGACAAATCGAACCATATCGGGTGTGTCACAAAAGGGGCCGTTCGTCATGGGTTCCACGGTGACTGTACAGGAACTGAAAAGGAATTCGCTCGCCCAGACGGGTTCCAGTTTCATGGGGAAAATCAACAATGACCAGGGGGAGTTTACGATATCCAGCGTTCCACTGGCATCTCAGTACGTGATGCTGAAAGTCGACGGTTTTTATCGCAACGAAGTCACCGGGACAAAATCCAAGAGTTCCATTACCATGACTGCGTTGGCCGACATTTCGGACCGCGACCACGTCAATATCAATCTGTTCACGCACCTCGAAAATGATCGCGTCACGCATCTCGTCGCGTCCGAAGGCATGAAGTTCGCGCAGGCCAAAAAACAGGCACGCGAGGAACTGCTTCATTATTTTGCTTTTACCGGCAATTTTGGCAACACCGAAGACATGAACATCTTTGGCAAAGACACCAATGCGGCAGCATTGCTCGCGATGAGCATCATCGTCCAGGGCGACCTCGCCGAAGCGGAGTTTACCGAACGCATGGCGCGTTTGGCCAACGATTTTGTCGATGGCTCAGTTGATAATCAGGAACTCACGAATCAGATGGCGAAGTGGGCGCTCGCGGCAAACCTGGGCGATATTCGGCGCAATATTGAAAACTGGGGCGAACAGGTGCCCGACTTTGAGCCATACGAAGGTAAATATGGAACGTCATATCGTTAAAATTGTCTTTATGCTTTTGTCGTTGTCTTTAAGCTGTATGCTCGCGGCTTCATGTGACAAAAAGAAAGCGCCTGAACAGGATTCCGGACGGCCCGGTTTGTCGGATGAAAACCAGGTCAAGGACAGTGAAGATAATCCCGGGAAGAATGGCGTTGATAATCCCGTGGAGAATGGCGTTGATAATCCCGTGGAGAAGGGCATTGCCGGGGAGAAGGGCGTTGAAAATCCTGCGGAGGATGGCGGTTCTGTTGCGGAAAGCACAGATGAAGGGAATAACGCGGAACCTGAAGTAATCAATGAAGAACCAATTGATCCACGGCCATATATCGTCAGGATCAAGGTGTTGAGTAAAAATGTAAAAATCCCCATCGAAATCAAGACAAGAATGGAGGAATTTGATCACGATGCACCGGACCTTCCCGATGATGAACCAATAAACTATAACATCGATCTCAATGCCGACGGTACGATTGAATACACAGGCCTGACGGGTGATTTTGAACTGCTCATCAAAAAACCGGGTACATACAAAATCGCTTTTAGTGGCGAGATTCCGCGTCTTCACGTCATAGATCTTTTTGAAGAAGGAGATGAGTCTTTCCTGCAAAAGGATGCCTATTTGGTCGCCGTGGAACAATGGGGGACTATTCAATGGAAATCCATGAAGCAAATGTTTGAGGGTAATTCGAAGTTGAACGAGTTTCCTAAGGATGAAGTCCCTGATTTGAGAGCTGTGACAAACATGAAAGGTCTGTTTTCTGGTGCAGTGTCTTTTAACCAGCCGATAGATAAATGGGATGTCTCAAAAGTTACGAATATGAATAGTATGTTTCGCTATGCCACATCTTTTGACCAACCGATTGCAAATTGGAATGTATCCAAAGTAACGGATATGGGATATATGTTTTATCGTGCGGATAGTTTTAATCAGCCACTCGAAAAATGGAACGTATCAAAAGTTACCAATATGGAAGGTATGCTTGCTGCGAAAAGATTTAATCAGCCACTCGAAAAATGGAACATATCAAAAGTTATCAATATGGGAGATATGTTTGAACATGCAGATTCTTTTAACCAGCCCCTTGAAAAATGGAATGTTTCAAATGTAACTAATATGCTTGGTATGTTTAAAAATGCCAAATCATTTAACCAGCCTCTTGAAAAATGGAACGTTTCAAATGTGACTAATATGAGAATGGTGTTTGCTGGGGCAGAATTATTTAACCAGCCTCTTGAAAAATGGAACGTTTCAAATGTGACTGACATGGATAGTATGTTTAGTGATGCTGAATCTTTTAATCAGCCACTCGAAGGTTGGGATATTACAAATGTCACCGATTTACACTATATGTTTGCGAGGGCAAAATTATTTAACCAGCCTCTTGAAAAATGGAACGTTTCAAATGTTACCAAGATGGAGGGTATGTTCAGAGGTGCAGAATCATTTAACCAGCCTCTTGAAAAATGGGACGTTTCTAAAGTGACCGATATGGAAAATATGTTTAATGGTGCAAAAGTCTTCAACCAGCCTCTTGAAAAATGGGATGTTTCAAAAGTTACTGATATGCATGGTATGTTTAATGGTGCAAAAGCTTTTAATCAACCTATTGGGACATGGAACGTTTCAAAAGTTACTGACATGAACAGTATGTTTTGTGAGGCGGCAAGTTTTAATCAGCCGATTGAAACATGGGATGTTTCAAAAGTTACAGACATGAATATGATGTTTATGGGGGCTGAATCTTTCAACCAACCACTCGAAGGCTGGAATATTACAAATGTCACCGATATGAGCTATATGCTGATGGGCGCAAGCTCATTTGATCAATCGCTTCAAAAGTGGGATGTCACAGGCAAGTACACAAATTTAATGATTTCGGGGATAAAAACGAGTCAGGAAAACTATCCTAAGGGGCTTAAGCTTTAATGGTTCGGATATTTTTTGCATTGGGCCTAGGGCAACTGCTTAATGCAGAAATGCTGAAAGCAAACGCATGGCGCAATAAGGAATACAGCAATGACAAAATTAGGGCTTGTGCTTGCCGGCGGTGGCGGAAAAGGAAGTTACGAAATCGGCGTGTGGAAATATCTCCGTGAAATTGGACTGGATTCGCAGATTTCGGTCATTTCGGGAACTTCGGTAGGCGGGTTAAACGGCTTTTTGATTGGCTACGGCGATTACGAGCAGATCGCTGGCAAGTATGCCGTAGATATAATAATCGCACCACGTATTGACCATTTTGCCCTGTCGAATGAGGCCTTCTCGTATGTAGCCGCATTTTTCGAGCATGCGTTGTGATGCGATATTGCGCACATCCACCTGAGCCTGAAGACGCCGAAGTTCCGTATGCTCAAAACAAAAACGCGTCATGGCATTGAGCGCTTCTGTACCGAAGCCATGTCCATGACGGGATGAAGCTATTCTGATGGCAACGGAAGCCATTCGATCATTCTCAATGAGATAAATCCATAGATCGCCAATGACTTTTCCCGAAGCAGTTTCCTCGATACCCAAGTGGAAGCTTTTGGTGGCCTTTTCTGTTTTTTCAAATAAAAGTTCCGGATTTTTATCGCTTTTGCCAGGGCCTTTTCCCCAATAGGTATAAATCGATTTATCCGGCATCCATTCTTTCAAGGACGGAGTATCTTTGGCAGACATGGGCCGGATACAAAGACGCTCTGTATGGACTGTGGGCTTATTTGAGATATAATCGGCGAGTGACATCTATCTTTCTCCTTAGAAATTGAATTCGGCTTCCCAGTCGAAATCGGCACTTTCTTCGTAGGATTTCGGCCAGTGACTGCACCACGCTGGCGTCATTGCGTGTTCGACGCGATCAATACTTGGTGTATAGGGTTTGATATCGAGAACCACGCTTCCCGGGAATGCATCGATGTAATATAGTCCAATCGTACCCAATTCTTCGTCGATATATGCGACAGCCACGTTGGATACCGCGATTGGATTGGGTCTTTCGGGCGAGCGAAGCGCGAACACGCCGAGTTCATTAGGGCCTTTTGTATAAGGTTTCTGTTCAACAAGGGTAGCACGGTCTTTGGGATTGTCGCAGCCGTCCATCCACCAGAGCACCTGGACGTGGCTGAAGGCATCGAGTCCTTTCAAACCCGATCGATAAGCATATTCGAGAACAATCTTTGCTCGCCCATTCTCATCGACGACCTTGCCAATTGGATTTAATGTGATTTCGTTCATCGCGTTGGAACTCCATAAAAAATGCCATGAGCACTCGCCTGTCGAGCACTCGTGATCGCCGTTGTAATAAGTATTGGGGATACTTCAACCTATTTTTTCGAGAACCGTAACAGCATATCTG
>JAZODZ010000522.1:0-8114 GCA_045597285.1 Myxococcota bacterium | reverse complement strand
GCTCTGGTGCGTGCGGGACGTGTCGTTTTCGTTCGGCATCGATGCGATTGACATCGCGGCATCGGTGCAGGTCTCGATGAGCCTTTCGGAGGGCTATGTCCGGCCGGAAAGCACGGCAAAACAGGCCGACACTTTCCGCTTATTGTGAGGCGATATGAGCATCGATTATCTGAATTATTCGACATCGGAGATTCTGGAGCTGTTCAAGACGGCGTATTACGAACAGCACGGGAAGCCGATGATTATTGGATCGGACGAATTTTCGGCAAGCGCCGCGTTTGCGTATGTTCTGGGCGTGCTTTGCGGCGACATGAACCACAGTTCTGCGCAGCGGTTCATCGACACGGCGACGGGCGAGTACCTCGACGCGATTGCGGCGGTGAACGGGCTTGTGAGGCCGGGGCCGTCGCATGCGTCAGCGGTGTTTTCGCTCGTGCGTGCGGGCTATTCATCGGCAACGGCACCGGCCGGCGCGATTCGACTGATGGACCAGGGCGGTCACGTTTTCGAGAATCTGGATCCCGTTTTCATGACGGCTTCGACGGTGAAGGCGCTTCTTTTCTGTACCGAGGCCGGGAGCAAGAACAACGGCATTCCTGCGGGTTCGATCAACATCGTGGAAGCGGGTTCCGAATATGTCCAGGCTGGTACGAACACGGAGGCGACCTCGGGAGGCGGCGACGGATGCGGCTATTCCGAGGAAGGCGATGCGGAGTTCAGACGGTATATCGAGCTGAACCGGTCGGCGTATATCGTCGGCGGATCGGCGGCGGCGTACAGGGCGAAGGCGTTCGACACGGACAGCCGCGTGATCGACGTGCGCGTGTTGAAAGATGGTGACACGGGATACGAGAAGGGCAAGGTCAAGATTTATATCAACTATGCGTTCGATGCTTCGTCAGATTTGAAAAGCCTTATCAATGACAGGATTCTGGCCGCGTGCAGTGCGGATGATTTCAAGCCGGTCGGAGACTTGGTACAGGTTGACACTGCGGAATACGTCGAATGCGTGTTCGGCCTCAATATCCTCGTCAAATATCCGCTGAAATTCAGAAATGTGGCGGTCAATCACTACAATTCGGTCATGGCCGCGTATCGGGATTATGTGGCGTCGAAATTCGGGATTCCTGTCAGCGAGAGCGAGCTTGCGAGAAGGTTTGTGACGCCGGATGAAAGCGGCGTGTATGCGCTTGGATTTGAGTGGCGCAACAAGGATGCGGGACTGAAGTTCGGCGATCCGAGTCAGGTTCTCGTCGTGAAGTGGGACGGGGAAAGCGAGGTACACTCGGTCGAGTATTACGAAAGCTGGGGGATGATGGACTTCATCGACACGGGAGAGTGACATGAACGATAGCATTGACAAGTGTGTTGTGAACTGCCTTCGGTGCCGTCGCGGGTCGTATCCGCTGTTTCGCGGGTTCGGGCTGGATGCGACGGACCAGGTCGGACGGATTCGGCGGGCGCAGGTGCAACAACAGGTTTCGGCGTATTTTCCGGACATCACGGATGTCCGCATATTGCAGATGGGCCGGGATGAATACCGCGTCAATATCAGGGGGTATGTGAATGAAAATTGATTCGCTGGACAGCCGGAGGCTTCTGCCTGCCATCGAGACGGAGGACGGCCCGATTTCGGAGAAGCTGGCGTGGGCTTGCGCGGCATTCGACAGGTTTGTGAAGACGGCGGATGCCAGGCGGCTCGCACTGTCGGCGCCATACTCACTGCCATCGATCCAGGCACTGACGGATGAGGAATTACAGGAATATTATAAAGAGTTCGGGCTGGCGACGTACTATCCGGACTTGCCGCGTGCGAGCCGCGATCGGATGCTGTATGACGAAATCCGATTGTTTAGAAAACTTGGGACGAAGGCGGCGATAGAGGCGATGTGCCAATATATATTTGGCGACAATCCCATATCGTTGGATATAATCGACAATTTGGCATTCGATGACAACGGCGTTTTGACAGACGAGTCACTTCTCGATATGTATGACGCTATTGTCAATATCGAGAATCCGGAATTGAGCGCGTTCAATATCAGCCGAATCTTTGCGAATCTGACAAAGTTCAACAGGGATTCACAACAGCTTCGATATATGACATTCCGGTTTAATACGGATGTCAGATGTCCTGTCGTTCCTATCGAGAATGACGTGGCGTGTATTTTCTATGATTCCGACGTGCTTTGCGAATATCCACAAACAGCCCCCGTACTTTTCTTCACTATAAACAAGACAACAGGCGCGGAAACCGTTGGGAACGGAATTTTTGATCCCGTCTTTACACCTAAAGGGGGCGAGGTTTTCGAGGGCAACAAAACGCCGCGCCTTATATCATACCAAACAGACGGGTTATCAGTCCCGAAAGGGGGCGAGGTTTTCGAGGGCAACAAAACGCCTGCATTGCAGAATCTTGGAAACAACCTTTTCTTCACACTCAATAAAACGCCAGACGCGTAAAGGAGTTATATCATGGCTTTTATCTCATCGAAGTTCAATATGCCGTCTAAAAGCGGAAGCGGCTTAAACAATCAGGATTATTGCGATTTGTTCCTTACAAATCTTAAAAATGCTTTCATAGCGGCTAATAATGCTTGGTCGCAAGTTGGAAGCATTGAAACAATAGGGACAAACACAAATACTTCTTATGGATGCAGAACTTTACAGCTTAAATCAAGTGTATCAAATAAGTATGTCAGGATTTGGAAATTTGCGGCTAGTGCAAACATTGGGGGAAGTTTTGTTGATTCACCTGATACGAGTGGAGGTTATAATGCTTTAAAGCTATATCGTGGTAATGTGATGCGAGTAAATGGTAATGATGCAATATTAACTGATACCGCTGGACATGGTGGGATATGGTTTGGAGTTTCTGATAATTCCATAGATGTAGATTTTGCAAAAGACCTCGGATTAAGCGTATCACTTTTTTGTTTAAGTAATTCGGTTCGTGATACAAATAGTTTTAACGCTAACTTCTTCTCTGATGACAACTATAATAACGGAGCGACGTATTCAGTTGTTACAGATGGTAAATATTTCGGTTTAATGCAGTGGTTAAGTGATAAAAACTATATCACATCATGCTTCTACGCACCTGACATGATGATATGTGCGAATAGCGGCGATACAAATACGGAGGGCGTTATAAGTTGTGAAGGCTATACTGATAGCTTCTACTTTGGCAACAATAACGCATACGACGCAGAAGGATATATCAAAGTTTTATTCAATGCCGCAGACGGAACGCACGATTTCCGTGGGTGGACTGAAGGCATTTACAACGGAAAAGACGGCTGTATGACGGCTGAGAATGCAACTGATATGTCTTGCACCGCGCTCAAAGTCTTTTTGAACATACAGAATTATTCGGGTTCTACTATGGAAGGCGTTATTGACGGCATAAACCTTAAAGGTTGGGTAAATCCCGATTACATGAGGTCTGCAAGTATCACTGTTTTACCGGCGGCTTCTAAAAACATGACTTATGGTTTAGGCGCATGGTTATGTACAGATGCGGGAACTCTTATTTGTTGGGATGATAGCAATTCTTCGCCGTTTGAGGCGGCGACGTAATAATAGGAGATTAAGCAATGTCCACATTCTCTAATAACATTCTTACAACGGCGGGCAAAAATCTTATCGCGCAGGCAACGGCGGCAAATCAGATTATATACACAAAGTCGATTGCACTTGAAACATATATACCTCCGAGTTCGCTTGTCAATTTCGATTCCCCGGACTTGCTGGACGGCATTGAGGGCGTGATCGTATCGGCTTCTGCATCGGGAAAAGTCGCAAGGGTTATCGCGGGATTCAGCAATCAGTCAACGGCAAAGTTCATCAAAACGGCAGCCGTGTTCGGGCGCCTGGAAAATGAAGACACGGAACACTGCATCATCGCCAGCTCCGATGAGAACGCATCCATACGCATTCCGTCAGAATCCGAGGCATCTGTCCAGGTTCAAGTCTCATTTAATGCGGGCATCGAGGATGACGCGACTGTGACCGTGACATCGGGGAATGCCGCGAGTGTCGGCGATTTGGAACGGCTCGTGTCATGTCACAAGGCCGGGAATCCTTCCGAAGGGATTGCACAGGATGTGTATGGATTAAAGACATTCAAGGATGGGCTTAACAGTTTGTCGCAATCCAATTTCACCAGTATATTTGCGAATAGCGTCACTTTTGCTTATATGGCAGGACCCTATATTACTTGCGACTCGATAATTCCGTCTGTAAGCAATTCCGGAAACATTGGAAGCGAGGATTATAAGTACAAAGAAGTTCACGCGACGGATTATTTCGGCAACTTGACAGGTAATGTTACGGGCAACTTGACAGGTAATGTTACGGGCAATGTTACAAGTGATTTAATACTGCCCAACACCGTAAATGCTTCTAGTTATGGTGGCGACATCGGCAGTGTCGATAAAATGTTTAACAATGTTATATCAAGGGGCATTTACGCATATAATCTTGCTTGCACATCAATCACGGCATGGAATGGACAGGGAAATGACATCGCGAATGAAAATTATCCATTCCGTGGAGTATATGCAAACCACTTTCACTCTGTCGGAAGCGATGCGTCCGGCTTTTTTGGCAATCTTCATGGCACCATCCCTTATGGCTGGACAGTCGATGGCGGTACTTCAGACGAATCGCTTACTATTCCAGTAGGTGCTATTGTTTTATTGCGCGAAAGCACGGGGCCTGATATGGAGATTAGGTTGGGTGAAGATATTAATTGTAATACATATAGTCAAAAATTTAAAATAGGAGGCATGGAAGGAGGATATCAAGGCGGATTAAACGATGTTTGGGTTGGTTCCGGCAAATTCAAGGCGTTATCATATAAGGCCAGCAATCAGTGTTTAGTATTGGCAATCAAGGTTGAATTATGAACGATATTCTATCGACACTCGATGACAAGACAAGGAACGCCGTCATGAAGCGCTGGCGGCAGCTTGTGTCGCGTGAAATAAAGCGTTTTGTCAAAGAGAGGATTAAGAGTTCGGAGTTCAGAAATATAAAGCCGACAGGCATGTATTTCGGAATCAGGAATTTGAAGAAATCCGGAGACATTCAGATGTTCGGCACGAAGCCGAATGCAGGGTTTCTGGTCGGTTTCGGTGCGCCAGTAAACAGGCGAGTGACCGCATCAGGCGTGTATCATTTCAGGGATGAGCATGGATGGCATTCGACGCACAAGAAGCAACTTTATTCTGACAGCCTCGGTTCTGGGATAGACAGTGCCGACGTGCCATATTTCGGCACTTCAGCGCGTCCCAAAGGCAACTATTTCGGCATAAAGCGAAAGCGTAGAATTTATGCTTATGGACTGGTGAGAGGTTATGAAAAGGCGCTGCCGGTTTATGCCGATGAGGCAATCCCGGACTGGCTCATGGATGATTATGGAAACGATGTCGATTCAATCGTCAGGATTTGTGGAGAACTGGCAATTGAACAGGTTATCGGCAATCTTTAATGGGGTGAACTGCAATGATCGATGCTTATCCGGCGGCCATTATCATGCTTGCGTTCATGGTGATATTCGGGGTTGTGCTTCCTGTCATGGATAAATCAAAAAGGTTTGGAAAGTTCGTGTCATTGCGGTTTGCCGTGCTTGTCGTGTTCCTGTCGATGGCTGTGGGCGTTGTGCTGGACTTCAGCCATCTTGAAACAAACATAAGGCTCGCAATCATCGTTGGGACGCTCATTATTGGCGGCGTATATATCCTGATTCGCACATGGGAAAAGGCCGTTTCCAAGGGATGGTCAATAGGGATTAAAAAGATTGAGGCGAGCAAGGGGGATGCAAAGGTGACCATTGACGCGGATGACAGGCATGATTAGCGGGCGCATCTGACGCACCATATAACCGCCTTCGGTATATTGACCGAGGCCAGATAAGGCCGTTGTTTATGAGGTGGTTATGGAAATTATACAAAAAATTATAAGGGAGCGGACATTCGTCGATCCGAAAGACGGCAAGACGAAATCGCGGTTCGGGTATCGCGGGCACAACCAGATTGCGTGGATTATCGTGCATTACACAGGCGACTACGGCTCGCAGGGATGTGCCAGAAAGACGGCAACCGCGATGCAGACGTGGAAGCGCACAGTTTCGACGCATTACCTCGTGGGCGACGATGCGATCTACCAGACCGTGAAAGACAAACACGCGGCGTGGCACTGCCCTTATGACAAGGGCAACAAATGTGCAGCGTGTAATAGCGTGGCCATCGGCGTGGATTTGGTCGAACACAAGCGAAATCCGCGCTCGCACTCGGTCAAAGACCGGGACTGGTATTTCACTGACAAGGTGATTCGGGATGGCGCACGGCTCGTGGCCATGCTGGCAAACAAATACAACATTCCCCAGGATCACATCGTGCGCCATTACGATGTGACGGGGAAATGGTGCCCGAGGCCGTTTGTGGGCAATGATACCAACGAAGTCACGGGTGACATCCATGAAATCGGCTGGATCATGTTCAAGGAACGCGTGCGATTGGCGCGGAGGTGTCCCGATGACGTTTAAGAAAAAATATATTATTTATGCCGCCATTATTCTCGTTTGCGTACTTGGCATTGTGGGGCGAGTGTATGTGCAGAAAAGGACTGTCGCGCAACTGAATGAGCGTATTGAACAGCTCACCGAAATTGCAAATATACAAAAGGCACAAATCGACGAAATGACGGCGCGTCTTCGTGCAAAACAGGCAGAAATAGACAGCGTGAACCAATATACAAAAAGTGTGGAAACCATATTTGAGCATAACAAGGACTTGAACCATGAGATCATTGAAACTGTCGGCAAGGATGAGGCAAACATGGACTGGTATCATAGCCCTGTTCCTGATGATATTTGTAACATTCTGCATGAGCGGCTGTGCGACAGACCGTGTGGTAGTGACAAAGATTGAATATGCCGTGCCGTCTGGTCAGGTACTGCAATCGTGCCCGGAAGTAGAATTGAAATTCGGAACGAACGGTGAAATGCTCATGTCATTGATTGAACTGAATACACAATATCAAATCTGCGCGGCTCGGATGGATGCCGTGATCCAGTATTATGAAAATATACAAATACTGAATGAGGACGAATAATGGCGAAACATCGAAGTTATCAAAGGCCGCCATTGCCATTTATCGGTTCGAAGCTGAGATGGTGGCGAGAATTGCAGGCGCTGGCAATGGGACTGCCGCAGGGCGCGTGCGTGTTTGATGCGTTCGGAGGTTCGTTTTCGGCGGCGCGAGTGATCAAAGATACAAGGTCGGATTTGACAGTGATCACGAACGATTATTGCCATGCTTACCGACGGCGATTGAACGCCGCGCCACAGACGGCAGAAATCTATGAACAGCTTGTTAATGCCGTTGGCAGACGAAGTAAGAATTACATGGTTTGGGATAGATTCAAGACCGAGGAAGAAAAGAAAACGGCCATATCGATTGTCGAAAACGCAGAGGATTCAGAGACTGCATGGCGATGGTTGCATGGTCAAAAATACCCTTTGAATATGACGCCGATAAACTGCCCTGTGTGCCCTGAGACGTGCGACGAATGGACGCGGGGGCTTGTGATCATCGATGATGTTTTGACAGCATACGAGGCACGCTACTGGGCAGAATCGGGGGCTTTTGTGATCCTTGATCCGCCTTATATGGGAGCGGTCAAGATGGGATTTGACCTGGCATCGACCTACGAAGATGGGCGCATCGATGCGCAAGCCTTTTGCGTCGAATACCTGCGTTTGTCTGACAACTGGTGTCTTTTTGAAAAGCCGGATTCGGGGCTTGTGCGACTGGCAAGGGAGAAGGGCGCAGTCGAAATCCGGCGACAGGGCAAGCGCAATCGGCAGACCGCAGATGAAGTGATGATGGTTTGTGAGGCGTATGCGATAGCCGCACAGTGAGCGCGTATGGCCGCATGGCCATAGCAGCGAGCCGCAGTGCGTAGTGAGCCAAAGGCGAGGTAGCACGCGCACCAAATCAGGCTGTTCCCACTTTCCGACATGATTTTGGGGGCATCTGTTCAGCTCTACCCAAGGCACCTTTGCGTGTTCATAATCCCTGTTTTTGACCGGGCGCGGTGTCTGGTC
>JAZODZ010000521.1:0-2448 GCA_045597285.1 Myxococcota bacterium | reverse complement strand
GTCGACGTAATAGCCGTCATCATCCATAATCTGCGTAAAAAAATCGGTACCCGCGATGGGATATTTTCGTTTTTCTGTCATGACCGTCTCTCCCATGCAAAACGCGCATCGTTTGCATCTCCGCACAATAACTCGCCATTATGCGAATAGCGAGGATTTTTTAGATGCTCGCCTATGCGCCTGCGGCGCATACGGCTTGCGGACGCGGGCTATCGGCGTTGCCGATACGCCGCGCGTGCCGCCTGCTATCGCAATGCGATACGGAATACTGTCTGCAGACGGATCAACGCCGATTGCTGTCCTGCCATCAACTGCGTTGCTATCTATAGATAAAATTTCCAAAAGGCAAATCATTCCGTTTTATGCTATGGTTCGCTATTCACGCCACAGGATGGCGTGAATACGCGCGCCGTTTTGGCCTATCGCTTTGCGATACGGCCAAAAATGCATTTCAAATCTGCAGCATACGGGACTAACGACGATGCCCTCATTCAAGCACCTGAAACTCAAAAACTTTCTGCTTCTGACATTCGCCGGACTCATCAATGCATTTGGTATTACGGTATTTCTGTATCCGGTCAAACTCTATGACTCTGGAATTTCGGGCACGTCGATGCTGCTGGCTCAAGTTACTGATCTGCCGCTGTCACTATTTCTGCTGCTGCTCAATATACCGCTGTTCATCTTTGGCTATCGGCGGCAGGGACTTCAGTTCACACTTTACTCCATATTTGCAGTGGCTGTTTATTCGCTTGGCGCATGGCTCATTACCGACATTCTTCCCATCGACGTTTCGATGGCTTCACCGCTGGCCGGCAAAGATCTCCTGCTGTGCGCCATATTCGGAGGCTTGATTTCAGGACTGGGATCCGGCATGACGATTCGCTTTGGCGGCGCCATCGACGGCATCGAAGTGCTTGCAGTCGTATTTGCCAAAAAACTCGGACTGACCGTCGGTACCTTCGTCATGATATACAATGTCATTCTGTACATTATATGCGGCATATCACTCCAGAGCTGGATACTGCCGCTCTACTCCATCGTCACTTATGCCGCTGCGCTCAAAACCATCGATTTCATCGTCGAAGGCATCGACCGGGCAAAATCCGCAACGATTATTACGACAAATCCCGATGAAATCTGCAAAGTGCTCTCCGAAAACTTCAAAACAGGTATGACGAGGATTATGGCCAAGGGCGGTTATTCTGGTCAGGACAAAACCATGATCTATTTCGTGCTCAACCGGTTTCAGATCACCCGCATGAAGACACTCGTTCACGAAGTCGATCCCAGGGCATATATTACCATCAGTGAAGTCGCAGATATATTCAGGGCAAATATGGAAATTGAGGACCAGGATAATACATCCGCGTGAACAAATTTGTTAGCCGCTGCGCTGCGTTGACACCGGATATCCTTCGCTCTAAACTTGCAACATTAGTTTACGCGATGCAACAAACGCATCAGCTCACGTAATGCTTTCGGGTACAAATGAATGCATTGATTAAACTTTGCTGCCCTTTTCAGTCTATTCACAATTTCAGGTGTGAGTCTATGAAAAACAAGCTAATCATGACTTTGTCGATTCTGTCCATCCTTGGATGCTGCGCATGCAGCGAAGATGATTCAGGCGTTTCTTCATCAAGGAGTCACTGCAGTTTTGAGTCCCCCTTTTGCGAAGGCAATATTCTGCACACATGCGTCAATGGTATAGAACAGCTCGAAACCTGTAGCAATCAATGCAGTGCCGAAGCAGGCAAGTGCATCGACAGTAGTACCCCCGGACAGAATTGTGATGCCGGAAAACACTACGATGAAGCCCCAAAAGGCCACCCAAGGACATACCATATGGGACGCATAACCTGCATACACACTGGGTTAAAACCTTCCACACTATTGAAACCCTTATGAATTGGTGTGAAAAAAGGCCAGATTAATGGTTTCTTTGATATGGGGCCGGTAGGTTGGTGTTTTGCGTGTTTGCTCATCTGGATTGTTGCCTTTCCCTGCTATCTGAGTAAACGCTCAGAATATAAACGAATCAATAATAAATGATTGTAAGTATCTATGTGAGGATCTGAAAAGCGAATAGTCATGGAACATGAATCATGTTTCTATAACTATAAATAATATAATGTATGCAAGGGCTCGGTGGCGTATCGGCGTAGCCGATAGCCGCGCCAGCGAGCCGTATGCGCCAACGGCGCATAGGCGAGTACGCAGGCCGTATGCGCCAACGGCGCATAGGCCGCGCCCATAATCGCTCGCTCAATTGCCCCAAGATATGCTATGGTATGGCAGGTCATATTTTGGCCGCCGAATAGGCGATGGAGGTGACAGATGGGGCTTTATGTCGATCCCAATGAGGCTTTGTTGCGAAGGGCATTAAATCTGAGGGTGTTTGTGGATAAGTCAATGATTATCCACGAGCTAAACCAGTTACTGAAT
>JAZODZ010000520.1:0-4802 GCA_045597285.1 Myxococcota bacterium | reverse complement strand
TCCGGGAGCTCGCCCGCTGCCTCCTGGCGCTCGTCCAATGCCGCCACAGGGTGCCGCTCCTGCCGCCCCTGCTCAGCAAAGGGAAGGTGAGTTTGTGATATATTATTTGGGCAATTTGATCAAATCGCCGAATTTATAATTATATTCGTCAGGTGAGAAATTGGCGAAACCGGCGGAAGTATAGAATGTGAGTTCACCGACATAGAGTTTTCCATCGACTTCGTAGAAATCGACGCGGACGTGGGGGATACCTTTGGATAAAGCTGCAGCGATTTCGAGCATTTTGTCGAAGTTTGCGGGTTTTGGGAAAGGACTGACAAGCGATGGGCCTTCATCATTGGAACATGGAATGATGTTGAAATCGTTGTCGTAGAATGTAATAAATTCGATATCCTTCAATGCTTTTCGAATTCTATATTCTAATTTGATGTCAGAGATGTTGAAATCGAGATTGTATTTAAAGGGGGGATTGCCATCGTTGAAAGTCAGCAGAAGATTGTCGTTCGTATCTCTGGAGCGGATATAAGTAAAAGTTGGTACGCCATCGAAGCAGGTAATTTTATAATCCAGTAATTCTGAACTATTACTATTTTTTAATAACTTTTCGGCAATAATACGGGGCTTAATATCTTTATAGACCCATTCACGCGTATTATAGAAGTGATTCTTTTTAAGATGTTTTTCGAGCAAATTTCTGGCGGCTTTTTGATCGAATACGTCGCGGTCATCGACGATGACGACACCGGCGTAATCATGGGTTGTTTTGAGGACAAATTCGTTGGGGAGTTTGTCGAAGTCGATGTCGTCGAAATGATCCCAGACGCCGTAACACGGGACGACATATTCGTCGCCGACGCGTTCTGCGACGAACTGTTTGGCCTCGTATTTGTCTGCCATGATGTTGTAGAGAGGATTGTGATCGTGGAGTTTAAGCCACTGAAGTTTTTCGTTGAATGTTTTGGGATGATACAAATCGATGGGATAGCCCATGCGGATGAGCCATAATAGTTTGATATATGATTCGTCATCCATGTGGTTTAGAAGCCCGCACTCAAATAAGAAGCCAAGATATTTTCTTGGTTGTCGGGTGATTTTTAAAAGCTTGTCTTTGAGATTTGACATATATAAGGCTGACTCCAGATTGTGAGTATGAGATACCAGATGGTATAAACCATAATGGCAAATGAGGATATTATCACACCGTGTGGTATAGTCAACAGGCAAATAGGGGTAGAAATCTTTTGACTAATTTAAAAATAAGTGTAAATATTATATGTGTTTTAAACGAACACGATATTTGAGAATTCTGTGATTATAATTGTAAATTATAATCAGTCATTGTATAAGGAAATAAAATGAAACTGAATAGAGCGTTTGCTGTTATGGCGGTGGTATCTGGACTACTTTGTGGCTGTGATGACGGCAGTGGGAGTGTGGTTGTAAATAACTGTGTCCATAATTGCGAAAGCTCTGGAGGGGGACGTGGTGAAGTCTGTGCAGTTGTCGACAACGAAGCCCAATGTATGTCGCATTGTCTTGGAAAATCAGAAGGAGAAAATGTTGCGTGTTGGCGCAACGCAAGTCTAGGCCCCGAAGCGGAGTGGTTTTCCGTGGTCGATACGTGCGTCAAAGATGAAAATGGTGTGCTGTATTCGTCAAAATCCAATTATACTAAGTGCTTGGGATCTTGTACTGCGGGTAAATGTGATTCCGAACCGACGCCCAATACTTGTAACAAAGATTGTGAAAGCTCGGGCGGGGGGCGAGCTGAAGTCTGTGTTGTTGTCGATGACGAAGCCCGATGTATGCCCAAATGCCTTGGAAAATCAGAAGGAGAAAATCTTGCGTGTTGGCGCAACGCAAGTCTAGGCCCCGAAGCGAAATATTATTCCGTAGTCGACACATGTGCTAAAGACGCGTTAGGGACGCTTTATGCGACGAATTCTGCGATGATTGAATGTTCAGAAACTTGCACGAATGGCGCGTGTGATAGTAGTCCAGTGACTGACAAGTGCAGCAAAAACTGTGAAAAAGACGGTGGACGTGCCGAAACGTGTGTCATCATCGATGACGAAGCCCGATGTATGCCCAAATGCCTTGGAAAATCAGAAGGAGAGAATCTTGCGTGTTGGCACGACGCAAGTCTTGGCCCCAATGCGAAATATTATTCCGTTGCTGATACGTGTGCTAAAGACGCGTTAGGGACGCTTTTCGCGACGAATTCTGCGATGATTGAATGTTCAGAAACTTGCACGAATGGCGCGTGTGATACTGCTCCAGTTACCCAAAAGTGCAGCAAAAACTGCGATAAAGATGGTGGACGTGCGGAAACGTGTGTCCTCATCGATAACGAGGAACAATGCCGTAATAAGTGTCTTGGAACAGCCGTGGGTGAGAACCTTGCGTGTTATCACAACGCGAGTTTGGGGCCGAATGCAAAATATTTTTCGGCGATAGATACATGTGAAATAGACGAGTTAGGAACACTGTATTCGACGAATTCCGTCATGACAGAATGTTCTGGCACATGCACGGATGGAAAGTGTGATGAAGTGAAACCGACAGAGTGCAAGAAGAATTGCATGACAGCCGGTGGACGTTCAAAGACCTGTGTCATCATCGATAACGAGGAGCAATGCCGCAACACGTGTTTGGGAAAAGCCGTTGGTGATAATATCGCCTGTTATCACAACGCGAGTCTGGGGCCGAATGCAAAATATTTTTCGGCGATAGATACGTGTGAAATAGACGAGTTAGGAACACTGTATTCGACGAATTCCGTCATGACTGAGTGTTCTGGAGCTTGCACAAATGGAAAGTGTGATGAAGTGAAACCGACAGAGTGCAAGAAGAATTGCTTGACAGCCGGTGGACGTTCAAAGACCTGTGTGCTCATCGATAACGAGGAGCAATGCCGCAACACGTGTTTGGGAAAATCCGTCGGTGATAATATCGCCTGTTATCGCAACGCGAGTTTGGGGCCGAGTGCAAAAAATTTTTCGGCGATAGATACGTGTGAAATGGACGAGTTAGGAACACTGTATTCGACGAATTCCGTCATGACAGAATGTTCTGGCACATGCACGGAAGGAAAGTGTGATTGAATTGATATAAGTAGAGGACTTATTTCAATGTGATCTTTGGGAGATACAGTGATGAGTACGAAATATGTCATAGTCGAAAGAGAACCTGAACGTCCCGGTTGCTTTGGGTGGGCTTTGCTGAGTGGTCTCGTTATCGGTGTTATCTATGGTATATATCGACTCATCAGGTGGTTTGTCGAATGGGTTACTTCACTGAATCCATATAGCATTTTGATCTTTTTTGCTGTGTTGTTACTGATTGCTGGTATTGTTTTTCTGAGTATTTTACTCTATAAGTTATTAAAATATAAATCGATTCGACAATGTTTTGATAATTTGAAAGATGATTTACTTAATATCGAAGATGCCTATCAGGGACAAAAATCTGCTCTGAAAGAATCGATTGAAAGACATGCAGATGCTTATCAAATGCTGCCTACACAGATTGGTAATTGTCCGGAACTTGGGATAAATAAGAAAGATTTTTCCATCAAGTCGGATGACGACTGTGTTTTGGAAGATTATGTGAATGATTTGCGGAGCTTATCTAAAGCAATCGAAGCCAAGGGACGTTTGCTACCAAACAATCCCCTCGACGAAGAGGCTTATGAAAGCGTTGTCGGATTAAAAGTGAAAGAATTAGATTATGATAATAGTAAAGAATTGTTTCCTGAATTTGATCATAGTGAGAAACTTCAGTCATTACTTGATAGTTATGAACACTTTCCTCAGGGACAATACGATAAATATATTGGATGTATTGAAACATACAGTAGCCAGACCAAAGCCAAAGTGTTATCTGACATTAATGATGTTGCACATGGAGAAGTGGCTTTAGTCAGGTTTCAGCACGTTTATTATCGCGTAATTAAAGAATTTTTGGAAAAATATGAAAATAAAATCGTTCGTCGTATAAAAAGACAAACTGCAATGTGTATTAATCTTGGCGTTCTGTGCATTGGTATGATTGGCGGAATTGTGATGCTTAATATCGCGAGAGTTGAATGGGATGTCGCAAAAGATATTAATGCACAGCAGACACAGGAGGCTGAAGAACAGAACAAGGCTAATCAGATGGCCGAACTCGAAGCAAATAAAAAAGAAACGGAATTTGTAAATAAAATGGAGATGATAGGGAAGAATTTGGAAAGTAACATCTTGCTTGAATTAAGAAATGAAGAGTTTGGCATTGTCGATCGCCCGGGAATGATTAAAAAAACGCATAGTCAGCGTACTTATCCTAAATCGATGTCAGCCAGTGAATTCGCTACGTTAAAACAATGTTCAAAAAAACGCGAAAAGTGTTGTGAACTAAGCCGTGATAATTATATGAAGAAAGTTGCCGAGTATAAGAAACAGCTCATCGCACTTACGTTCAGCGTATCCGGGTATGAAGGACATAGTGATTTCGATATTAGAGTATTTGATATGCTCGACGAACGCATATTTATGTTTCTTTCCACAGCACGTAAAGACAAATATACCGTCATTGATCATGTTGTGTATGAAGAAATTAATCGTCTGAATTTATACCAGGATGGAATGAATAATTTATATTATATATGGATGCTTTCTAATATTATTTATGCTATCAAGGATTGTTATCCCGATGTTTATAATATGCATCCAGATGGCAAGAGCTGGGAAGATTATGAAGCCATGGCTACTCGCTATCTCGACCAATTTAATACCCGTTTTGAATCGACTAATGTAGAATGC
>JAZODZ010000519.1:0-2745 GCA_045597285.1 Myxococcota bacterium | reverse complement strand
CATTGATACCGGCCACCAAAGACAACACAACTATAATAATAATGAGCACAATACTAAGCAGACCTAGCCAAAATCCAGCTCGCGTGTATTCCTCGAATGTAATCCTCCCTTCAAACGAAGGTTTGATGAGCTCTATTGCATTCACCAATTTTGAAAATCCTGCTGCCATGGCTCGCTCCTTTGAGTGTGTTGATCTGATGGCATCTGACTAGTCATAACAACCAGTACAGCCCTAAAATTACGCCATTTCATGCCGGATTGTCAACGAGGGGCTTGTGATTCGTCATCACAATTGTTTGGGCTCATGCACGTGTCGTGACACATGCCAGCAAGCCGTATGCGCCAACGGCGCATAGGCGAGCACCATAAGCGAGAACCAAAGCAGAGACGTTCCATGGAACGTCTCTCGCCGCGTATCGGCAACGCCGATAGCGGCGATTCGCACGGCGTATCGGCCGCAGGCCGATAGCCGTCCCCCCACAAAAAAAGAATCAATGGTTGATGCACCAGAAACTCAGGCTGCCGTTGAAAACGCTCGTGAATACGCTCGTGTTGGCGCGTATTTTGTGGAAATAAAGCAGGTTATAGACTTTATTGACGAGGATTTCGAGGGGTTCCAAAATACTATCGGTGACGTCGACGAGCGCGGCCGTGTTCAGAAACTTGTCGACGTGGAATATCTGGAAAACAAACGACAGCAACACCGAAATAAAGTACGCGAGCAACTTGAACGTGATGACGAGGAGCTCGAGGATGATCATCGTGACGGTTCGTACGATGATGCCGCCGGGCAAAAAGACGATAGGAATCGTGAGCCCGCGTTGGTCATCGCGATGCCGTGCGATGAGTTCGATGGCGACGATGAGGTATTGGAGCACCAGCACGGCAATGGATGTATGCTCGATCGAAACGGGTTCCGTGAAAAGCAGCTGAACCTTGAAGACATACTCGATGATGGCATCCGTGAGGAGTGCGCACGAAATGAGCATGAGGACTTCGAGGATGACGGCGGCAATCGTGATGCGCTTGTCGCCCGCGAGTTCGTATTTGGTCATATCAGCACCAGGGGCCGTTTCCGGTGTACACAAATGGATGATGCGAGGTCTGCGCGTCGTGTTCCGGATAATCGCTTCGATAGTGTCCGCCACGGCTTTCGCGTCGGTCGAGCGCGGCCGTCGTGATAATCCTTGCGGCCTCGATCATGTTGCGGAGCATGAGCGATTTCGGCTTCCTCTCGATGATTTCGTTCATAATGGCGAGCGCGTGTTTCATGCTCTGCTCGCACCGGACGAGGCCAACGTCGTTCCACATGGTTTTGCGCAGCAGCGCGACATCGGCTTCCTCTTCGGGCGTGACAAACGTCGGGCGAATTTCGGGAGTGTAGTCGCCTTCTTTGATTTCGTTGTCCTTGGTCCAGTCGATTTGCTCGACGATATCCTGGCTGACGCGGGCACCGAAAACGAGGCCTTCGAGCAGCGAGTTGCTGGCGAGCCGGTTGGCACCGTGGACGCCTGTGGCGCAGCATTCGCCGCAAGCCCAGAGGCCGAGGCACGTCGTGCGGCCGCTTTCGTCGACGCGAACACCGCCCATGTGGTAGTGGGCAGCCGGCGACACGGGCAGCAAATCGTGGATGGGATCGATGCCGGCCTGCTGGCAGAACCCGTACACCGTCGGGAAACGCGTCGGAAACTTCTCGCCCACGCACCGCGCATCGAGATAGACGGGAAGACCTTTCTGCTGCTGAGCCCAAATGCCGCGTGCGACGACATCGCGCGGCGCGAGTTCTGCGTCTTTGTGCAGGTCGAGCATGAAGCGCTTGTTGTCGGCGAGCAGGACTGCGCCTTCGCCGCGAAGTGCCTCGGTCAGGAGCGGGAGCGGGTCGACGGTCGTGTTCAGTGCGGTCGGGTGGAACTGGACGAACTCGACATCGGAGAGAACGGCACCTGCGCGGGCGGCAATGGCGAGCGCGTCGCCGACGGATTCGACGGGGTTCGTGGTGTATTCGTAAATGCGTCCGATTCCGCCGCAGGCGAGCACGACGGCGGGCGATGAAACTTCAATGATTTCGCCTGTGCTGTTGATGATGCCGTACACGCCGATGACGTGGCCGTCTCGCCGAATGATATCGACGGCATAGCAATCCTCAACGATTTCG
Source organism: Myxococcota bacterium (assembly GCA_045597285.1). Classification (GTDB taxonomy): domain Bacteria; phylum Myxococcota_A; class Bradymonadia; order UBA4248; family UBA4248; genus UBA4248. The sequence goes on along the minus strand of JAZODZ010000519.1, from coordinate 590 downwards.
ACGTTTTCGGCGTGTCTGACGGCTTCGGTAAGCGCTCGCTGGACTTCCGCGCCGGTGCTGTCGCCGTTGGCATGGAGAATCCTGCGGCGGCAGTGCGCGGCCTCACGTCCGAACGACAGTTCGCCATCGGGCGTGCGGTCGAACTGGGCACCGACTTCGATGAGCTCGCGGATGCGAGCAGGGCCTTCCCGCGTGAGAACATCGACGCAGCCGCGGATGGAAAGGCCGTCGCCGGCAATCATCGTGTCTGCGGCATGAAGCTCGGGAGTGTCGTCTTTTCCCATGGCACAGGCAATGCCGCCCTGCGCAATCGGCGTGGAACCGCCGGTACCAAACGCCGCTTTTGTCAGGACGATGACGTGTTTATTCTTGAGACCGAGCGCCGCCGAAAGACCGGCCACGCCGCCGCCAATAATGGCCGCATCTGCTTTCATGCGCCGAATCGATGTATTTCCCATTTGGACAAGCTCCTTATTCGCAAATATGATTGTGCGAAACACAAACGAACGCTTTTTAATCAACTGCCGGTGAATTTGCACGTTTTTTTATGCGTGTCGATTGTGGCGCTCGCCTATGCGCCGTTGGCGCAT
>JAZODZ010000518.1:0-6471 GCA_045597285.1 Myxococcota bacterium | reverse complement strand
AGCGTGTGAAGAGGCACGCGGCCTTCACGATACCATTCGGTACGGCTCATTTCTGCGCCACCGAGACGGCCGGCACAGTTGACGCGGATACCCTTGGCACCGAGCTTGAGGGCGCTCTGGACGCTCTTCTTCATCGCGCGGCGGAAGCTCACACGATGCTCGAGGTTGCGGGCAACGCCTTCTGCCACGAGCTGCGCATCCATCTCAGCCTTGCGGAGTTCCTGGATGTTCAGGAAAACTTCGCAATCGCTCATCTTGCGCAACTGGGCTTTCAAATCCTCAACACCTGCACCCTTCTTGCCGATAATCGTGCCGGGCTTAGACGTGAAGACACTCACCTTAACCTTGTTGGCAGCGCGTTCAATTTCGATACGGTTAATGCCGTTCTCTTTGTATTTGTTCTTGATGAACTTTTTAATGCGAAGGTCTTCGTTCAACCATTTCGCATAGCTGCCTTCTTCATACCATTTGGACGACCAGGTTTTAATCACGCCAATGCGGAGACCTGTCGGATTACTTTTCTGACCCAAGGAAACCTCCCACTATTCTTTGTCGGCGGATTTTGTACCGCGAACTTTGCTGTTGAGCTCGATATGAATATGACAAGTCCGTTTGCGGATTCTTGTCGCACGACCTTGCGCACGCGGCATATAACGACGAAGCGTCGGGCCTTCATTTACCCAGCCACTGGCAACTTTCAGAGAATCGATATCGGCATCGCCCTTCTGCTCAAGATTGGCGAGCGCAGATTCGATCAGCTTCTCAATGATGACCGCACCGCGTTTGTTCGTATAACGAAGAACGCTCAGTGCATCGATCACGTTGAGACCGCGAATCATGTCAACAATTATTCTCGCCTTGCGCGGTGCAAGGCGCACACCCATGGCGCTAACGCGATTAGCGCTATGGTTCTCATTCTTCAATGACGGCTTACCCATCTACACATCTCCATTTACGCTTCGCGTATTACTTCTTGGCAACTTTACGATCGGCCGCATGACCACGGAAAGTACGCGTCATCGAGAACTCGCCTAATTTGTGACCCACCATGTTTTCCGTTACGAAAACGGGAATGAAGCTTTTGCCATTGTGGACGGCGAATGTCATTCCTACCATTTCAGGAAGAATCATGCTGCGGCGTGACCAGGTTTTAATAACTTTTTTTGATGTCCCAACGTTGGCCTCGACTTTTTTGGCAAGATGTTCATCAACGAAAGGACCTTTTTTAATGGATCGTGGCATTGAATAGTCTCCTCAACTATTTGCTGCGTCTTTTGACGATAAATTTGCTACTGACTTTATTATGACGCGTCTTCTTACCTTTTGTCGGAATACCCCAGGGCGTAACAGGATGACGGCCACCGGAGGTACGGCCTTCACCACCGCCGTGCGGATGGTCGACTGGGTTCATGACAACGCCACGAACTGACGGACGGATACCGAGCCAGCGAGAGCGGCCGGCCTTGCCAAGCGAAACGTTCGCATGATCGCTCAGACCAATACGGCCGATTGTCGCACGGCACTCAACATGAATTTTACGAAGTTCGCCGGACGGCATACGAACGAGGGCATAATTGCCTTCACGAGCCATGAGCTGAGCAGCAACACCGGCGCTGCGAACGAGCTGGCCGCCCTTGCCGGGACGCATCTCGACGTTGTGAATTTCAGTTCCAAGCGGGATATATTTCAGTTTGAGGCAGTTGCCAACCTTGATATCCGCATGGGCACTCGAAATCACCTCGAGGCCAACTTCCAGCCCTTCCGGGCAAAGGATATAACGCTTCTCGCCATCGGCATAGCAAAGCAACGCGATACGGCAAGTGCGGTTCGGATCGTATTCAATCGAAACAACGCGGGCAGGAACGCCAACCTTGTTGCGACGGAAATCGATGATACGATAACGACGTTTGTGACCGCCACCGTGATGACGGCATGTAATGCGACCGAGATTGTTGCGGCCACCCTTCTTTGTAAGTTTCACCACAAGCTTACGCTCGGGCGAATCACTCGTGACATCTTCATGGCTGAGCACTGTCATAAAACGACGGCTGGCCGATGTCGGTTTAAAACTCTTAAGCGCCATTTTTCACCTTCCAAATGCTTAATCGCTGAACCTAGGCTTCCGCCGTCTCTGCAGCTTCGTCAACCTTGTCAAAGAAATCAATGCTCTGGCCATCAGCCAATGTCACCACTGCTTTCTTCCATTTACCTACATGACCAATATGACGCCCAAAACGTTTGTCCTTGCCGGGCATCACCAACGTATTGACAGATTCAACTTTCACATTGAACAGTGTCGAAACGGCTTCAGAAATCTCCTGCTTGTTGGCACGAAGGTCAACTGCAAAAACATACTGGTTGCCGTATCTGCGGCAAAGCGTCGACTTTTCATTGATGATCGGGCGACGAATAACATCTAAATTTCTCATCCCTTCAACCTCGCTTCAAGTCTTTCAAGGCCCTGACGTGTAACCACAACACCACCATAGTGCAGAATATCATAAACATTCACGCCTTCCGGACGCAGATATTTATAATTCTGGAGGTTACGGACGCTCAAGCGGAGGTTTTCGTTATTCAGCGTGGTGAACTCTTTGTCACCAGCCTTGCAATCGACGACGAGTGCACGATCAACTTTCAGCGTGTTCAGTGTCGAAGCTGCAACCTTGGTCTTGATTGCTTCCAGATCAAAATTGTCGACAACTTTCATTTTGCCTTCACCGGCAACCATGCTCAGCGCGCTGCAAAGAGCCGCTCTCATCTTCTTTTTGCCCAGGGAGTAGCTGTAATCACGGTTGCGCTTCGCAAACGCCCAGCCACCGCCGACCATGTGCGGCGAACGGCTCGTGCCCTGACGCGCATTACCCGTACCTTTCTGTTTGAACGGCTTCTTGCCACCACCGCTCACTTCAGATCTCGTCTTGCCTTTATGAGTGCCACGACGACGGTTCGCAAGCTGCATCTTCACCACTTCATGGAAAAGATGCGGACGAACTTCAACGCCGAAAACATCATCAGACACTTCCACCTCACCGATCTTTTCATTGGTCAGGTTGTATAAGTCCAATTTCATCTCGATTCTCCGTTTTTTCGCAGCTTTCTAAATGTTCTGCGTTAATCCTAGTCGCGAAGGCGAATCTTGATATCCACGCCCGCTGACAAATCCAATTTCATCAATGCATCCACCGTCTGTTCGTTGGTCTCGATGTCGATCAGACGTTTGTGGGTGCGAATCTCAAACTGCTCACGGCTCTTCTTGTCCACGTGCGGGCTTCTCAAAACCGTGTAACGGCTCACCTGCGTGGGAAGGGGAATCGGACCAGCGATCTTTGCACCGGTTTTCTGTGCTGCATTGATGATTTCCTGAACCGAGGCGTCTAACAGTCTGTGATCATACGCCTTCAGTTTAATACGAATTCTATCGCCCATCTTTTAGGGTCTCCTATCAAAGTAATCATGAATTCTTACGAATTCGACCTAGCACCAAAACGCTCAATCAAGCCTTCCGATAACGCTATCGGAAGAGGCTCATAACACTTAAACTGCATCGAATGGCTCGCTCGCCCCTGCGTCATGCTGCGCAAAACCGTCGCATAACCAAACATTTCAGACAATGGAACGACTGCACGGATACATTGTACCCCGCGACGAGGTTCCAGCTCCTGGATACGTCCACGACGACTGTTCAAATCGCCGATGACGTCGCCTGTATACTCCTCTGGAGTAATAACCTCAACATCAAAAACAGGTTCTAGCAGCTGTGCACGACATTTTTTGCATCCGTCTTTGAATGCCATCGATCCAGCCACCTGGAATGCCATCTCGCTCGAGTCAACTTCATGATACGAACCATCAACCAGTTCTACATGTACATCGACCACAGGATACCCAGCCAAAACACCGGTCTCTGTGGCGCTACGAACGCCCTTTTCAACCGCCGGCCAATAATCCCTCGGGACAACACCGCCAACTATTTTTGATTCAAATGTGATTCCTGCCCCCGGCTCATTCGGCGTCAATACCAACTTGACGTGACCATACTGGCCACGACCGCCTGACTGCCGCACAAACCGACATTCACTTTCCCCTTTCTTCGTGATCGTTTCGCGATATGCAACCTGCGGACGCCCAATCCTCGCATTCACATTGAATTCACGCCTTAACCGCGACGCAATGATGTCGAGATGCAACTCGCCCATGCCGCCAATCACCGTCTGACCAGTCTCTTTGTCCGTACTGACCTTGAACGACGGATCCTCGGCCGCGAGCTTCTGCAACGCCAGACCGAGCCTGTTCACATCGTCCTGCGTGTCCGGTTCTATCGACATATTGATGACCGGCGCGGGGAATGTCATGGATTCCAACACGACATCCAGCCCCTCTTCACAGAGAGTGTCACCCGTTACCGTATTTTTCAGTCCCAGAACCGCCACAATCTCACCGGCGTATGCCTCCGTAATGTCCTCGCGTTTGTTCGCGTGCATACGAAGAAGTCTGCCGATTCTTTCACGACGATGTTTGTTCGTATTGAATACCGTCTCTCCCGACACGAGTTTACCGGAATAAACCCGCAGGAAAGTTAGCTGCCCGACGTAAGGATCGGACATAAGTTTGAAGGCGAGGCCAGCAAACTGGCCATTGTCGGAGACCTTCAGTTCAAATTTTTCCTCATCCGTCACGTCGCCTTCTTCGCGTTCCTGACGCGCGAAAGCTTCGTATGGCGCGACCATCGGCCCGCTGATATCGAGAGGACTTGGCAGAAAATCAACAACCCCGTCCAGCATGCGCTGAACGCCTTTATTCTTGAAGGCGGAACCACAGAATACAGGCACCGCTCGCATCGAAACGCAACCCTTCCGAATCGCGCCACGAATCTGATCAGCACTTACTTGCTCGCCGTTCAGATATGCTTCGAGCAGGCCTTCATCAAAATCTGATGCTTTCTCAATGAGAAGTTCGCGGTATTCCGCTACCTCATCGACCATGTCTTCCGGCATCTCGCCTTCTTCCGTGTCGAGCGTCTCGGGGTTAAAAAATAGCGCCTTATTCTCGATAAGATCCACTACACCCTGAAACTCATCCTCCGATCCAATCGGAAGTTGCATCGCAATCGGATTCGCGTGCAGTCGCTGAACCATCTGCGCCAGCACCGCCTTGAAATCCGCCCCAACACGGTCCATCTTGTTTACAAAAGCTATGCGCGGAACATTGTATTTGTCGGCCTGACGCCATACAGTCTCGCTCTGCGGCTGCACACCACCTACTGCACAAAAGACCGCGACGGCTCCATCCAGAACCCTCAGGCACCGCTCAACCTCTATCGTAAAATCGACATGACCCGGCGTGTCAATGATGTTGATGCGATGACGCCCGTTCCTTTGCCAGTAACAAACCGTCGCCGCGCTCGTGATCGTGATACCGCGCTCCTGCTCTTCCGCCATCCAGTCCATCGTGGCTGCGCCATCGTGAACCTCGCCCATGCGGTGCGTCCTGCCGGTAAAATACAGTATGCGCTCCGAAGTCGTTGTCTTACCTGCGTCGATGTGCGCCATAATTCCAATGTTGCGCACTCGATTTAACTCTACATCTCGTCCCACGTCTCTGCTCTCACAAACAATATCACACGTTCAGCTCTCGTCTACGTGCGTTTAATGAACTACGTATCCCCAAGTCTGAAATTACCAGCGATAGTGTGCAAAAGCCTTGTTCGCTTCCGCCATGCGGTGCGTGTCCTCTTTCTTCTTGATCGTGTTGCCCTTGTTGTTATAGGCATCAAGAAGCTCGGCTGCAAACCGCTCTGTCATCGATTTTTCCGGACGTTTACGGGCATTCCCGATCAGCCAGCGGAAAGCTAACGCTGTACGTCGATCAGCTCTGATTTCAACAGGAACCTGATACGTCGAACCACCCACGCGGCGGCTCTTCACCTCAACTGTCGGACGCGCATTGTCAACAGCTTTCTTGAAAACATCAAGCCCAGTGTCTTCCTCGGCTTTCTTCGAATTCGCAAGAATATCTAGCGTGCCGTACATAATCGCTTCGGCCGTGCTCTTCTTGCCATCATACATCAGGCTGTTAATGCATTTCGCGACCAGACGGTCATGATACTGCGGATCCGGTAAAACTTCACGCTTCTCGACTTCACGTCGTCTTGGCATTTCTTATCTCCTCTCTTATTTTGGACGTTTCGCGCCGTATTTCGAACGGCCAGCACGTCTGGCAGTGACACCCATCGAATCGAGCGTACCACGAATGATGTGGTAACGCACACCAGGGAGGCCCTTCCCTCGTCCTTCTCGAATCAGTACAACGCTGTGTTCCTGAAGATTGTGGCCTTCACCCGGAATGTAGCTCGATACTTCCATTCCACTTGTAAGACGAACACGAGCAACCTTACGAAGAGCCGAGTTCGGTTTCTTCGGCGTTGTCGTGCTAACACGAACGCAGACGCCACGGCGCTGCGGGCAGTTC